>QMUE01000055.1 GCA_003663535.1 Thermococci archaeon | reverse complement strand
TGTTGTGTATACAGTGCTTGTTTCATCTTCCATGATCTCTGTCTTTTCCAGGGAAATTGAGGTTAGATCTACCCCAAAAGTTACGTAAAAAGCTTTGGAGAAAAGATAAGTGCCTTTGGGGTATTCCAATTTATAAATGAGTTTGTATTCTCCCTCCTGAAGGTCATAGGGTATTGGAATTTCTACTTGGATTGGGTTATCACCAGGAGTTAAATTCATAGCTAGGTACTTGGTAAGATACTGTTTTCCATTCCTTTCTAAGTATGCAGTTCCATTTATTGCTACTGGAGAATTTTTGAGGTTGTGTACTGTGGAGTATATAGCAATAGTTTCTCCATTCAATACGTGATTTGTTGTAATTGACCTCTCTTTGACCTCAACAAATGCTTCCTTGAAGCTAAGAGGTATATCTGTGATTTCAAGAGTAACGGGGATTTGTATAACTCTGAGATCTCCTGAACTTAAGAATCCCCATAAGACCATGAAAAGGGTGTAAGTTCCAGGTTTAACACTCTCATTCACATAAATTTTATATCGCAATGATCTTTCTTCCCCAGATCTCCAGTATGTGTAAAGAACGCCTGTGGAGAGAGGTTCTCCATCGGGCTTGTAAACTTTTAGAGTAATTCCTGGGATTTCGTTGTTCTTGGAATCGAGCACGTAGTATCTTCGGAAAGTCACTATTTGAAAGTCTTTATCTGCGTTATTTACTACAGTCAAACTTCCTTCTCTATAATCACCTGAAACCACGAGGATTTTCTCTTCTACAGTTGAGAATAGGAGAGTTTGTGAGGATGCTACTGATGAAATAATTAGGAATGTCATAAAGACTACAAGTACTCCTCGCATAAATTTCCCCCTATGTATTTTGTACATCAACAAATATAAAACTTCACATTAGAAGTAGAAGAATTCCAAGCATCATAAATCCTACAAAAAACAATAAACTTATTTTATATAATACAAGATTTGAGAACTGTCTTTTAACTAAAAGAGCTATGATAGTGAGCAGAAGACCGTAAAAGAATGCAAATATACCAAGGGCAGTTTGAGTCTTTATCTCTAAGATTAACATAATCCCTAGCACGGCTCCAGCGAAAACAGTAACTTGAGGTATTGTAAAAAGATAATAGTTGAGTAATATCCTATTTTCTTTCATTTTCATCACTCCACGATGAATGCATATGTAGTGGTGGTTGGGAGTTTTTTTCGAATTTTTGGCAATAAATAACGGGGTAAAATTACTTCAGTCTTCTCTTCAAGCATATCATAACTTCCAAGTACCTTCTCAACAACTTTAACAGCGACTCTCCCTCTTACTTTGAAATACCCATGCCATATGGTTGTAATCTCGAGGATTATTGGCAGGTATAGCAAATCTTTTTCCTTTTCTTCAATTAATGAGAGGAGATATTCAAGCTCTTCTCGTTTGAAATGGTGAAATTGGCCATCTCGGAGTTGTATTTTTGGTTCTTCTTCCTCAAGGAGTTGGCTAAGTTTCTTTCTACTTTTGGGAAGGTGCAGGTTCAAGCGAGAGATTTCTTTGTGTATAATTTCATCTTCTTTAGGCATGATTGAATCTTTGAGGCAAGGATAAAAAGCTTTTTCCTAAAAGTTGTTGACATATAAAAGTTAAAAATACATCCTAATGTCGCTGCTTTTGTACATATAAATGGTAGAAAAATTAGAAATTGCCATTCTGACGATAGTTCATTGGAAAAGCTTATATTATAAACATTGTATAAAAATTTGAGCCAATAATGAAAATAATAGCATTAAGGTGAGATAAAAATGAACGAAATAAAATCCGTTAAAAGCGTGTTTTCAGGCAAATCACGATTTCTTCAGCTTGTATTTGTGGATATAGATGGAATGGCCAAGGGAATGGAAGTGCCAATAGAACGATATGAAGATGTCGTGAAAGAGGGAATTTCATTTGATGGATCATCAGTTCCAGGGTTTCAAGGAATAGAAGACAGTGATCTTACATTTAAGGCAGATCCAGATACTTATGTTGAAGTCCCTTGGGAGGGGGTAGCGAAAGTATTTGGATACATATACAAAAATAGGGAACCCTATTATGCAGATCCCAGAAGAATACTAAAATCAGTTACTGAGGAGTTACAAAAAGAAGGGCTAACAGCATATATAGGTGCAGAACCCGAGTTCTACTTATTTGAGAAAAATGGATCATGGGAACTCAAGCTTCCAGATGGTGGGGGATACTTTGATTTACTAAGTTTGGATAAGGCAAGGGAAATAAAAAGGGTAATAGCTCACTATATGCCTTCATTTAAGTTGATTCCAGAAGTATTACATCATGAAGTTGGCCCAGGGCAGCATGAAATAGATTTTAGATTTGCAGATGCATTAACCACGGCAGATAACATAGTTAGGTTTAAGTATTTGGTTAAGGCGGTTGCAGAGAGTTATGGACTTTATGCCACATTCATGCCAAAACCACTCTTTGGGCAACCAGGTAATGGGATGCATCTTCACATAAGCCTTTGGAATGACGGAAAGAACATTTTCATTGGTGATAATGGGGTGAGTGAAGAAGCCCTCTACTTTATAGGGGGGATTTTGGAGCATGCAAAAGCTCTGACAGCAATTACAAATCCAACTGTTAACTCATACAAAAGATTGGTTCCGGGATATGAAGCCCCAGTTTACATATCTTGGGGGTATGCAAATAGGAGTGCTTTAGTGAGAATACCTGCATATAAAGGGAGTAGTGCAAGAATTGAGTATAGGGCCCCTGACCCAAGTACAAATCCATATTTTGCGTTTGCTGTAGTTTTGAAAGCTGGAATGGATGGTATAAGGCGGCAAATAGAACCATTTGCACATGTGGAAGAGAACTTATATGAATTAGATGATAAGGCACGTGCTTTGTTAGGAGTGGAGACATTACCTTCAACTCTAGCCGTAGCACTTGAAGCTCTTAAAAAAGATAAGGTTGTTAAAGAGGCACTTGGTAAAGCATATCATAACTTCATTAAATATAAAACAAAAGAGTGGGAGGCTTATCAAGAATACCTAGAAAGAAAGGGAATAGCTATGGACAGTATAGAGGTTACTGAATGGGAATTAGAGAGGTATTTTTATGTTTAAACTCTTTTTTCTTCGATATGGAGGATGAGCGATCCTAAGATTATGAAAACCGCCCCTACCATTTGTTTTGGTGTTAATGTTTCACGGAATATTAAATATGCTAGAATTAAAGCTACTACTGGTTCTACTGTAGATATTATAGATGCTTTACTAACCTCGACTTCCTGAAGAGCCTTGTTATAAAGAATATACCCTAAAACTGTTGGAAAGAATGCAAGTCCAAATAGGTAGGGGAGAGACTCATAGGGTATTTTAAAATGAGAAAATGGTGCTAAAAACAATGTCCCAAAACCAATTGTGTAAAGAAGGGCCTCTTCTGGTTTTTCATCTCTTACAGCAACTTTGGCCAAAATGCCATAAAGTGCATATGTTAGTCCCGAGAGCAGACCCAACACGGTGGCAATCTTATTTGTATTCCAGTGATCAAGATTCGCAACCAGAAAAACCCCAAATATTACTATGACTAAAGCTAAAATCTTTGCTTTGGTTATTTTTTCTTTAAATAATGCATAACCTAGAATGGTGGAATAAACAGGGGCGGAATAAAGGAGAAGTACTGCAAATGATACGGAGGAGATCTTTACTGTGTAGAAGTATAAGATGTAAAACAAAAATACTGCAAAAAAACCATAAAGTGCATAGAAGGGCAGTCTATGTCTTTTTATTTGAAAGTCATTTGAGTAGTTATATAGTAGAAGGATAGAAAATGCAATTAGTGTTCGATAGAATGTAATGGTGAAAGGATCTAGGTTAAACTGATAGAGCAACTTAGCAAAAATTCCAAGAGTTCCCCACATGCTGGCAGCTAAAAAAACCAAAATATAGCCTTTTTTCAAGTTTTTACCTCCTTAAATTTCTGGCCCGAGTGGAAGTTTGCGTTTATGCTCGCTTTTCTTGATTAGAGACTCTACGTATTCCACCTTTTTAAGGGGGATATTTAAATCCCTTGCAATATTTTCTTTCTTCATTTTTAAATCGACTAATCTGTAGAGGATTTCATCTAATAGCTTGTAGGTTATTCCCAGGTCTTTTTCATCGGTTTGCCCTTCCCAAAGACCAGCACTTGGCTTTTTATTTATTATTTCACTTGGAACTTCCAATATCCTTGCAATGTTCCAAACTTCAGTTTTATACAGATTGATTAACGGTGCGTAGTCACTTGCTGAATCTCCCCATTTGGTGAAATATCCGGTTAAAAACTCGCTCCTATTGGAAGTTCCTAGAACAAGGTAATTTTTAGAGTTCGCGTGAGCATAAAGGAGAATCATCCTAATTCTCGCCATTATGTTTCCTTTGGAAACATTGTTCAATTCAAAACCTAAATTTTTCTCAAACTCGTTTACAATGCTTTTTATATTTATAACCTTGTAATTTATCCCGAGGTTATTACATACCAAAAGAGCATCTTCTACATCTTTGTTCATATAATAGGGCATCACAAGTCCCAAAACTTTTTCTTTTCCAATTGCCTTGGTTGCGAGGTATGCTACGGTGGCACTGTCTACTCCACCACTAATCCCTAAAATTACTCCCTTGACGTTGGATTCTTCAACTTTTTCTTGTATAAAAGAAACTAATTTACTTATAACTTCTGCATAATCTAAGGACCTCATTTTACTCTCCTCCTTTTTTTTTGTAGTTTTTCTTCTTTCAAGGACTCCAGAAAACTGAAGTAGCCCCTAATTGCTAGAACACTCCCCACTATCATGATGAAAAATGCGGGAAGGCTGAGATAGGTATAAGGATAATCAACCCATTTTATAGTATAAGAGTATGTGACCTCTCCAATTTCGACTAGGATTGATACTCTTGAGGTAGGATGGAGTATCTTGGTATCTCCAGACAAGGTATAAGTATTCTCACTATCTTCTGTAGCTATTTTAACTGAGGCATTATCTGAGGAGATTTTAAGAGTTCTGCTAACTATATCCACAGAATTTTCCATTTCCTCTCCTAGAGTGTAGTTGCCAGGCTTCCAAATCCCAGTCCAAGTTTCTTCCCTGAGAACATTGTAAGATGCTCCCAGAGACAGCACAAATGCTATGAACAGCAATATGAACCCTGCTTTGATTGGAGGATAAGTAAGACCATCCTTAAGCTTACTCATCAGGATCACCTTCAAACTAGGAAAAAATGAAAAATAAAGATGTAAAGAGTCAATACTTTCCAATTAAGTGGCACTCAGCCCAGTGATTATGCTCGTATTCTACTAATTGTGGATGCTTAGTATCACACAGTCCTTTTTCCGCGTAAAGACATCTTGGATGGAATCTGCATCCGGGAGGTATATTAGCGGCACTTGGAACTTCACCCTTAATTGGGATCTCCTTGATTATATTTCTTCTCTCTGGGATTGGTTCTGGCACTGCTGCAAGCAAGGCTCTTGTGTAGGGATGTATTGGGTTGTCAATGACAACTTTTGCAGGTCCCATTTCGACAATTCTCCCTAGATACATAACTGCAATGTAATCTGCAAAGTATCTGGCTGTTGAAAGATCATGGGTGATGTAAAGGTATGTAACACCCATCTTCTCTTTGAGATCTTTCATTAATTCAAGAATCTCTGCTCTAATTGAAACATCAAGCATTGATACTGGTTCATCAGCTACTATAAATGTTGGATTTAGGATGAGGGCTCTCGCTATTGCCACTCTTTGTCTTTGTCCCCCTGAGAGCATGTGAGGGTTTCTACCTATGTAGTCTTCGGGGGGTATAATCTTAACCATTTCAAGTGCTTTGTAGATTAGTTCTTCACGTTCTGCTTTGGTTTCACCTATTCCATGAATAAGGAGGGGTTCTTCCAAGACATCAAATATCCTAAATCGTGGGTTTAGTGAACTGAAGGGATCTTGGAATATCATTTGGACCTTTCTTCTGTATTCAAGAACTTCTTCTTTGGTTTTGATGTCAGTGACGTCTTGACCTCTAAGGTATATCTTGCCATCTGTAGGCTCTAGGAGCTTTACAATGAGTTTTCCGGTGGTGGATTTACCACAGCCACTCTCACCAACGAGGGCAAAGACCTGTTGGTGATATATCTCAAAGCTTATTCTGTCAACGGCATGAACTATCTTCTGAGGAGTACCTTTAAGAGTATCAATGAAGCCTTTCTTGATGGAGAAGTATTTCTTAAGGTTTTCAACTTTAAGTACTGGTTCGGTCATTTTTCACACCTCACAGTAACCAGCATGCAGCGTAATGATCTTTATCAACCTCTTTCAATCCAGGTTCTTGCTCTTTGCAGACCTGCATAACATAGGGGCATCTAGGGTGGAAACGGCAGCCATTAGGGGGTTTGATGAGATTGGGTGGTTGTCCTGGAATGAATTCGAGTTTCTTCAAATCTTCGTGGAGTCTTGGTATAGCTGCGAGAAGTTTTTGGGTGTACGGGTGTGCTGGTTCATAGTATACTTTTTCGCTGTCGCCAATCTCGACAATTTTACCTGCATACATTATTGCAATCTTGTCGCTTATCTCCGCAAGAATGCTTAGATCATGGGTGATGAATATCATCGAAAGGCCCAGCTCCTTTTTCAACTTTTTCATCATATTGACGATCTGGGCTTGAACAACGACGTCAAGAGCTGTGGTTGGTTCGTCTGCTATGACTACTTCGGGTTCAAGGAGGAGGGCTGTGGCTATGACAACACGTTGCTTCATACCCCCTGAAAGTTCGTGAGGGTAGCGGTATACGATCTCTGGGTCAAGCCCAACGAGTTCAAGGTATTTCTGGGCCTTGTCAATCGCCTCTTCTTTGTTCATGCCTTTTTGGTACATAAGGGGCTCTATCATTTGATAACCGACTGTGTAGACCGGATTGAGGGCATTCATGGCGCCTTGGAATATCATGGATATCTTTTGCCAACGAATCTCTTTTCTCAGCACGTTGTCTGGAAGGCCTACTATTTCTCTTCCATCGATTTTTATGCTTCCATCAATGATTTTTCCAGGGGGAGTTGGCATGCCTATAAGGGTAAACCCAAGGGAAGATTTACCACAGCCACTCTCACCAGCAAGTCCTAAGACTTCCCCTTTCTTGAGGTCAAAACTTATGTCATCAACTGCTCTCACCATACCTCTGTTAGTGAAGTAGTACATCTTGAGGTTGCGAACTTCAAGGACATTTTTCGTCATTTTTTACCACCTCATAGCCTCCTTAATCTTGGGTTGAGCACT
>QMUE01000054.1 GCA_003663535.1 Thermococci archaeon | reverse complement strand
CAATTCTTAGGATCATCACTGCAGCTTCACTTGCACTCTTGATAGCCTGCTTCTTGACTCTCAATGGCTCAATGACTCCTCTTTCCATCATATCAGCTGGTTCACCAGCAAAGACGTCAACGCCAACTGTTGGACCTTTCTCTTTGTGGGCTGCAGTGACCTTCACTAGGACATCAACTGGATCAAGTCCAGCATTCTCTGCAAGTGTCTTTGGTATTACCTTCAATGCATCAGCAAATGACTCAATGGCAAGTTGCTCTTTTCCACCAACTTTCTTAGCATATTCATCAAGCTTGATGGCAAGCTCGATTTCGCTTGCACCGCCACCAGCAACAATCTTTCCATCTTCAACGATGTCTTTAACAACTTTTATTGCGTCTTCAAGGGCTCTTTCTACTTCGTCAACGACGTGTTCTGTTCCTCCTCTGATGAGGATTGTAACTGCTTTTGGATTCTTGCATCCTTCAACGAAGACCATGTTTTCTCCAGCGACTTTCCTCTCTTCGACAAGTTCAGCATGACCAAGGTCTTCACTTGTGAGATCTCTCACATTGGTGACAATCTTTGCACCAGTTGCCTTGGCGAGCTTCTCCATATCACTCTTCTTAACCCTTCTAACAGCTAATATACCAGCCTTAGCGAGGTAGTGTTGTGCTAGATCGTCGATTCCCTTCTGACAGAATACTACATTCGCACCTGTAGCAACAATTTTGTCAACCATCTCTCTAATCATTCTTTCCTCTTGCTCGAGGAATGCTTGTAATTGGTCTGGGCTTGTAATTCTGATCTCTGCATCTGTCTCAGTTTCTTTAACCTCAAGTGCCTCGTTAATAAGAGCAATCTTGGCATCCTCGATCTTTCTTGGCATGGCTGGGTGAACTCTCTCTTTATCAATAACTACACCTCTGATGAGTTGGGTGTCTCTAGCACTCCCACCCTCTTTCTTCTCAAGCTTGATGTTGTCAATGTCAACTTGATACTTTTCACCAACTTTTTCACCAACGAGTTTTACTGCCTCTACTGCTAGCTTAGCCAGGTACTCCCTCTCTTCCTCAGCGGCTTTTCCAGTCATAGCTGTTGTTGCCGCTTTCATGAGCACTTCTTCATCCATTTGACTAGCATCTTTTGCAATATTTTCAAGAATTTCCTGGGCTTTCTCAGCAGCAAGATTGTAACCCTTAACAATTATGCTTGGATGAACGTTCTGGTTAAGTAACTCCTCAGCCCTTCTTAGAAGTTCCCCCGCAATTACAACAGCTGTTGTGGTCCCATCACCGGCTTCTTTGTCCTGAGTCTTTGCAATTTCAACCATCATTTTAGCTGCTGGGTGCTGAATATCCATCTCATCAAGAATTGCTGCACCATCGTTTGTAATGACTATGTCTCCAAGGCTGTCAACGAGCATTTTGTCCATACCCTTCGGACCAAGAGTAGTTCTAACAGTTTCTGCAATAACTCTTGCAGCCAAAATGTTGAGTCTTTGAGCATCCTTTCCAACATACCTTTGGGTTCCTTCGGGTAAAATCAATATTGGCTGGCCTGTAAGCTGGGCCATTTCTACCCACCCCCCATATTTTTGTTTTTTGTGGGAGGATTACTTTTAGTTACAATGTGTTTGCATTCCGATTATGCATTCCTTTGTGCTATTTATAAATTTTTCGGTCAAGGTTTTTAAGCTTTTTAGTAAAGCAAAAACCGGTGAAAACTATGGAAGAGTTTGAAAAAGCATTAGAAAGCAGAGATTGTCAAAGAATTCTCGAAATACTTGATGATTATCTTGAAAAAATAGAAAATGAGGATGAACTTAGGGCGTTCTTAGAAAAAGTAGAAACATTAATCTTAAAGTGTGAAGGTCCTGATGCTTATGAACTCGCACATGAAATCGCCCATATATATGCTCATTTAGGTGAATTAGATAAAGGAATGGAGATTTACAAAAAACTTGCTGAGAAATACAAGAAAGAAAGAGAAAAATATTTAGATGCTCTATATCATCTTGCAGATGCCTGTGAGCATTTTGGAATTCCAGAAAAGGCCATAAAGGCGTATGAAGAACTGTTAAAGCTTGAACAAGAAGTTGGAAATAAGAGAGAAGAGGCATTAACACTAGCACATATTGCTATAAACTATGCTGAGCTTGGAGAATTAGATAAAGCAATAACCACGATGAAAAAAGCCAGTGAAATGTTCAACAAGCTCGGTGACGAGAAAAATTACTTGATAAGCTTACTGGATCTAGCTCACTTCTATTACGAAACCGAAGATTATGAAAAATCTGAAGAGCTAATCGCCAGGATCTTAAAAAGTCCCAGGGATGCTGAGATAGAAGTCAACACGAAAATCGTGGAGGCAGAGGTAAGGGCCACCCAAGATGACTTCAAGAGAGCTTTTTCCGCATTAAGGACTGCTTTGATAAAAGCCTTGGAAGTGAATAATGAGGAACTCTTTACCATTGGGTTAGAAGCAGTTTATGAGTTTATAACCGGACTATTTGAGGAAAAGATGTACAGAGAAGTCTATGAAAACATCTACGACCTAGCTGAAGCCTTTGAAGAAGTGAATAAAGAGTATGTAAAGTTTTTCACTGCAATTGGAGAACTGGCAAAACTCAAGGAAGGTTCAGATAACAATTACAATAGCATCTATGAAAGTATTGAAGTGAATGAGCTTAAAGAACTTCTTGATGAACTCAAGAAAATAGGAACAGCTGTTTTGAATATAGGAGTTTAAAACCCCTTCTTTTAACTATTTTAAATTCTGATAATGACTCGATTCAGAAAGATATTCTATATATAGAGAACATTTAAAAATTTAAAAAGTTTTGAAGATCAAAATCTTGACACTGCTTCAACCTCTGCACTTTCCACGTTTTCTACTTCTCTAAAAGCATCTGCAACTTCGTCAAAGGAATATCCCTCAGCGTCTTTTCCAAGCACATAGGCCTTAAGTGCAACCAATCCGAAAGCTATTGGCTCCCTGTCAACCTTGGATATCCCATATTTACCTTCAAATTTCTCCTCGAGTACTTTTTTAACCGCTGCTTCAAGCTCGTCAAGATTTACCTCTGGGTCGGTAGGCATGACCTTAATAACTCCAACCAAATTGAAATCGCTCATTTTTATTCACCTCAAGGTCCTTCCCATCCACACTTGGGGCACTTGTAGGTTACCCCAAGGACACGGCAACTTTCACATCTCCATATTACTTCTTCCCCACAGTTCGGACATATGAAGTGGGTAGCGTGTTCTCTCGGTGTTATTTCCTTTCCACATGTTGTACATACGGGTATACTCTCTGTCATTTCAAACCACCTCCTTTAGAAATGAGGTTTTTTATTATCGTGATTCTTAACGGTGTAAAGGAAGTGCATTTATAAAACTTTCGAGGGTCAGACCATGCGAGTCTCCTCATCTCTCAGACGAAATCTCCCTCATCATCCCTACAAAGAATAAAGAAAAAGACTTATAAATCTTCCCCAAACACCAAAAGTTCCGCAAATTTTTGTTTATAGGCTAAAACTTCCTCTATTTGTTTTTCATCTACTATGTCAGATAGGCTGATCTGCTTATAGAGTGCTTCAAGCTCTTTTAGTACTCTTTCCATCTGCATCCTTGCATCTCCGTAACTTCCGTTAGATTTTGGTATCCTGCTCAAAAGTTTGCCACTCAGAAACGGCAACACTTCAAATGGTCGACCCATATAGGCCCAATATATCCCTTCTCTTAAAATTTCACCTAAAATTTCGATTTCAGAATAGTTTATTTCCTTTCCTTTATTGATTGGTTTCCCACTCCCTCCTCATAGATATCACCGTTTTCAACCCTACTTCCAACTAAATTAGGTTTTCGCTTTATTTTTTGTCAAAAATCCAAAAAGCCCATTGCAACAGAAAATCAATCTGACAATATGTCACAGTTTTATCAGATCTTTGTCAAGTTAAACTCCAAAAAGCTGAGATTTAAATATTTAAACAGGGCCCAAACGCTTTTTTCTGATTTCTACAGTTTTTTAAAACCTATTATATCAATTATACCTAATCATGTCCCCAGTATTAACTCCCACAAGGTTATTTACATCACAAAATCAATTTAAAGTGCACCAAGACCAAAATTTTTCTTTAGGTCTTATTCTGAGCCATTGTGAGTAGGCCTAGTTTTACAGAAACGTAACTCTTAAATAGGTCTTTTGATGTATATTCTTATGCCATTATACACTAAGGCATGCAATATTGAAGAAAAAATGTAAGGAGGCCGAAGTGAATGAAGAAAACATTTGGAATGTTTGTTGCAATTTTGTTGTTGTTTAGTTTAATAGCAGCTCCAGTAGCTAAACCAGTTGCTGCAGCAGATAATGATAAAGTCCTAAAGACTGTTATATACTCCTCAACTGGCGCCCTCTTCATGGGCGTCTGGAACCCAAGCTCCAACGGTTACAGCGACACTTATTCAAGGAGAATTGCCGACTTAGTTTTTGACAGTGGCTTCCCCTACAGTACTGAGGGAGTTCCTGCCCCCTACCACTGTCACGTAGTTGAATACAAGAAGGACGTAACCGTGCCAAATGATGCAGTCATATTCAACTCAACAACCGACACTTGGCAAGCAGCTCACGCTGGTGAAACTGCAACTACTTACGCCAAGATCGAGTGCGACAGACCATACTTCCACGATGGCCACAAAGTCAGTGCCGCCGACGTCATGTACAGCTTTGCATTTGAATGGGAGTGGATCAACCAAGACGGCGATGACGACCCATACTACGACGCCAGCGAAGCCGACTGGATTGGTGACTTCATGAACACCATTCTCGGTTTAAAGCTCGTCGAGCAGACCGACGATAGGATGATTTTTGAAGTCTACCACAACTACTACTTCCCTGCAAGTGAAATAATGACTGCCGCTTATGTTGTTCCATTCACTGGAACACCATGGCAACTCTGGTACGCGATGAGCGAGCTCGTCGCCTACAACGAGAAGTACTCTTGGAGTGAGTCCACTGAAACTATTGAGCAACTGGACCAGATCAACCCACACCATGCCCAAGCCATAAAAGAGTCTCTCCTTCAAGTTAAGAATAACAAACCAATCCCCGAATACCTCAAGCCATACATTGAGGATGAGAATGCTGCCAAGGCTGTTTATGACTCCATAGCTAACTTTATTGACCAGTACGGTCACGCTGTCATTGGTCAAGGCCCATACTACGTAGCGGATTACCAGCCAGAGAACCTCTACGTAAAGCTCGAAAAGTTCGACAAGTGGACTGTCCCGGCCTTTCCAGAGCCGGGATACGAGGCTGACCCCTACTTTGAAACCATTGAAATTTATGGTCTCCAGAACCCAGACACTGCTATTCTCGAGGTTGCCAAGGGCACTTACGACGTCCTCTGGTACCCCTTCCCAGCTTACAGGTTCACCGGGCTCAGCGAAGAGCAAAAGAATAGTATTGACCTTTACAAGAGTACTTCCGCCTTTGGTGATCTCGTCTTCAACCCAGTTCACGACCCAGACAACCCGTACGTGATCACCGTCGGTGACGAGAAGTACTTCAACCCGTTTGCCGTCAGGAAAGTTAGATTTGGTCTCCAATATCTCATAAGTAGAGCACACATCGCTCAGAACATCCACCAAGGTAGCGCTGGTGCAATGTTCACTCCATGGGTCTCCAGTGAGACTGGTTACAATTACGTTCAATCAGTTGTCGAAGCTTACGATCTCTCTGAACAACCCGATGAAGCGTTCGCACTTCAACTGATTGAGGAAGGAATGCAAGAGGCCGCCCAAGAGCTCGCTGAGATGGGGTACAAACTCGAAAAGGTTGATGGCAAGTGGTACTTCGAGGGCGAACCCGTGAAGATCATTGGTCTCGGTCGTAGCGAGGACGAAAGAAAAGACATTGCTCTATATGTAGTCAATGAAATTCTACCAAAGGCAGGTATCGAAGCAGAAGCCAACATTGTGGATAGAAGAACTGCTTCAGGAATGGTCTACACCAGTGACCCAAGCTCCTACCAGTGGAACTTCTACACTGAAGGTTGGGTATCCTCAACTAACGTCAAATTCTCAATAAGCAGAATCATCCAATACTACTCAAGCATCTGGTATGCTCCCGGTCTTGTCGGCTGGAAGTGGAGCCCAGAGAACACTGAGAGGATCACACTCGAGGAAGTCCTTAAGTACCTCGGTAATGGAGACATTCAAAAAGGTATTGACGCTCTTGGACTGGATTACTACACTACTACTGATAAAATCCAACCACTTCTTGACTGGACTGCTGACGACTTTGCCGTTGTTATATACGCTGGTGAAAACAAGGGTGTGAAGATGGATAATGAGGACAAGTATTGGGACTTCAACAGGCTCGGCACTGCAATCGGTATCTACGAAAGCTATAGAGTTTTCACCTACGAGAACTGGGAGTTCTACGCTGTGAACAAGAGAGTTAAGATTGACCTCGTTGACCCAGTTGCAGGCCTTGCCGCATCCTGGTCTCTCAGGAGTGCCAAGCCAACAACCAGTACTACTGAGACAACAAGCACCACCGAAACTACAAGTACTACTGAAACAACAAGCACCACCGAAACAACAACTGAGGGAGGAATCTGCGGTCCAGCGGCAATCGTGGCCCTTGCAGTTATCCCGCTCCTTCTCAGAAAGAGGAAGTGAACTTTCATCTTCTTTTTTCCTTTAAAATTTTTCTCATTTTGTAGCATTACTGTTGGAATGTCTTTTGGGAGTATTTGTTTGATTTTATGAGGTGCTAAATGTCTCACAATAAAACAAGAGTAGTTTTTAATCTAATTTCAACGAATGCTCGTGAATTACAAAGGTTAATTGAGTACAAGGCGAAGCGGTTTAGTGTTCCTGTTGTTTACATTAATCCGAGGAATTCTTCCTGAGTTTGCCCCACACGTGGGGTTGGTTAATACTCCAAGAGGGGATTAATGAAGTGTTCCTCCTGTGGGTTTATTGAGGATAGGGATTTTATTGCTGTTGGGGGTTATGAGTTCCCCGAAAGGGTTGAAGGTTTTGAGGCTTTCGTTGATGACGGGTCGATGAAGAACAAATCCTATGGGGTAATAACAGTGAAAAAATAAAGAATTAAATTGAAATTTGACAAAATTACACTAAAAATCCGTAGGAAAACCCCCTTCATTATGATACTTAGTTATGCTGGTGCTCGTGGTTGTAGTTCCAAAAAGTATTTAAAGAAAGTTTTACAGAACAGAAAAAGATGATGATCAAAAATGAGTCCCCCAGTACAATAAAGGTAAAGGAGGGAACTTGATGGGATTTGGTAGAT
>QMUE01000053.1 GCA_003663535.1 Thermococci archaeon | reverse complement strand
TATCTTTATCACATACTTTCCAAGTGGTTCAAAACGAAACTGAGCATAAAATGTTGCGACTCCATAAACCCTGCTTAGTGGCACCTTTAAATATCTGGAAATCTCCTCAAGGACCTCTTTTGGAAGATACCCAAATGTCTCTTGGGTTTTTTGCAACAATGGAATTAGAGAACTGGGATTCGGTTCGTAATGGTAGATATACTCAAATTGAGAGTTCATGTCCATCACCTTACATTTCTCATAATATCTTTCACATTGACGTTTATAAATGCACACTAAAGTATATGTTTGTAACGTTTAGTTAGTCACCATCCGTTTAAAAAATCCTTAAATCGAGTCTTTACAAACATAAAATTGAACAATAACTCTAGGTGATAGTCTTGCGGTATGTAAAGCTACCCCAAGAAAATTTTGAGGAGTTCTTCAACTCCCTAAAAAGATGGGGCAAATTGTATGCACCAGTAAAGAAGGGGGATATATACTCCTTCCAGAATGTCGAAACTCTTTCCGAAATTGCTTTGGACTATACAAGAACTATGCTCCCACCAAAAAAGTTCTTTGTAAGGCCAAAAGATGAGATGCTTAAGCTTAAAGAGGGCCACTGGGAAGAGGCTAATGGCACAGAACCTATAGTTCTCTTTGGAGTTCATTCCTGCGATATACACGGGTTAGAAATTTTGGACAAAGTTTATTTGAGTGACCCAGTGGATCCGTACTACAAAAAAAGACGGGAGAACTCAATAATAATTGGTATTAGCTGTATGCCAGATGAATACTGTTTTTGTAAGAGCTTGGGCACGGATTTTGCCATGCACGGGTTCGACTTGTTTTTACATGAGCTTCCCGATGGCTGGCTTGTCAGAGTTGGAAGTGTAAAGGGACATGAGATTGCATGGGGAAGTGAAGAACTTTTTGAGAACGTGACCGAAGAAGACTTCCATCACTTTAGAGAATTTGAAGAAAAGAGAACTAACTCCTTTAAACGATCTTTAAATAAAGAAGGCCTAGCGGATATTCTCGATTTGGCATTTGACAGCCCAGTGTGGAAAAAATATGAGAGAATCTGTCTTGGGTGTGGCAATTGTAATATGGTTTGCCCAACATGCAGGTGTTACGAAGTGTGTGATCTCTGGATAAACGCCTATGAAGCAGTAAGAGTTAGACGTTATGATTCCTGCTTCATGGAAACACATGGACTAGTGGCTGGAGGACATAACTTTAGACCCACGCGCTTAGATAGATTTAGGCACCGCTACTACTGCAAAAACTACTTTGATCCTGAGTCCGGATTCAACTGTGTTGGATGTGGAAGGTGCGATGAATTCTGTCCAGCAAAAATAGAGCATGTTAAGGTTCTTGATAAGGTAAGGGAGGGATTGCAATGACCTTCCAAACACATGATGCAAGGATTTTAGAGGTAAAAGAACTAACTTCAAGAGAGAAACTTTTCACCCTCCGTTTCGTTGATCCTGAGATTAACAGGAAGTTCAAATATAAGCCAGGGCAATTTGTAGTGGTTGACATCAGAGGATTTGGAGAGTTTCCAATAAGTCTTTGCTCAACTCCTACAAGAGAGGGATACTTCCAGCTATGTGTTAGAAGAGTAGGCAGGATGACAAAACACATGCACACCCTAAAAGAAGGAGATATTGTTGGGATTAGGGGCCCTTATGGCAATGGATTTCCAATGGAGAAGATGGAAGGGAGCACGTTAATCTTAGTAGCAGGCGGTTTGGGCATGGCTCCCTTGAGATCAGTGTTATGGTATGCTCTTGATAGTGGAAAATATGAAAAGATATATCTGTTCTATGGCACCAAGGCCTACGAAGACATTCTCTTTAGAGACGAAGTAATCCACCTGCTGAAACATGGAGAGGACATGAACTGTCACGTGAAACTTGCCTATGAGGTGGAAAGTCCTTCATGTATATATCTAGAAAAGGGCTACTCACCAAGAGTTTGTAAGGGAGTTGTCACGGATCTCTTTAGAGGAGAAAGCTTTGATGTAGAAAACACATATGCTTTGATCTGCGGCCCGCCAGTGATGTATAAGTTTGTCATCAAGGAGCTCTTAGACAGAAAGTTATCTCCAGGGAGAATTTACATGACTCTTGAAAGAAGAATGCGGTGTGGAGTTGGAAAATGTGGGCACTGCATCGTTGGAACAAGCACCTCAATTAAGTATGTGTGCAAAGATGGTCCTGTATTTACATATTGGGATGCGCTTTCAACAAGGGGGCTGATATGATGCTCAAACTGGGTGTTTTTGAGCTCACTGGCTGTGGTGGCTGTGCTTTAAATATCCTTTTCCTCTACGAGAAGCTCTTTGATTTACTTGAATTCTATGAGATAAAAGAATTCCACATGGCTTCAAGCTTTAGAGAGCACGACACCCTCGATGTTGCGATAGTAACGGGAAGTGTCTCAACTCAGAGGGATCTTAACTTGCTTCACTATGCGAGAAACCACTCAAACTACCTCATAGCCCTTGGAACATGTGCTACCCATGGAGATGTCCAAGCAAGTGTCGAGGGGAAAATTAGAGATAAGCTCGAAAAAGTCTACGGCACGAAAGCAAACCCCATGAGAGCTTTAGATTCTACTCCAATTGTACAACACGTTGCAGTAGACTATGCTTTACCCGGCTGCCCTTACGATAAAGATGAGATTTACCAAGTGCTTATAAGCCTAGCCAAAGGGATTGAACCACCAACAAAGGATTACCCAGTGTGTATAGAGTGTAAACTCAACGAATATGAGTGTGTTCTGGTTAAAAAAGAAATACCCTGTTTAGGCCCAATAACTCTTGGAGGATGCAATGCTGCCTGCATAAAGTCAGGAGTTGGGTGTATCGGATGCAGAGGACCTCTGCCAAAAGAAGCCAACCCAGCAAGTGAATTTGAGATTCTCAAGGAGTTAGGATATGACGAGGAGTACATCAGAAGAAAGTTCAAAACTTTTGCAAGGGGTGAGCTAAGATGGTAAACATTGAAATTGAAGCCTTTACCAGGGTAGAAGGAAATGGTGGAGCAGAAATCATCATTGAAAATGGAGAAGTAAAAGATGTCAAGCTTAAGATATTCGAAGGGCCCAGATTCTTTGAGCTTCTAACTCTCGGCAGACACTACTGGGATGTGCCTGACTTAGAGGCCAGAATATGCGCTATATGCTACCTCTCTCATAGTGTTGCCTCGGTTCTTGGAATAGAGCGGGCCTTAGGCGTTAATGTTCCAGAAGAGATAATGCTACTAAGAGAGCTTGGTCTTCTTGGAGAACTAATCGAGAGTCATGCACTGCACCTTTATCTTCTCGTTGCTCCAGACCTCTTCGGCTATGCAGATGCTATAAGAATGGCCAGCAAGCATGGAGAAGTCGTCAAAGAAGGGATCACTATCAAAGCATTTGGTAATTATATTCGTGAAATCCTCGGTGGTAGGGAGATACATGGCATAAACATCAAACCTGGTGGATTTGGACGATACCCAACAGTTGAAGAACTAGAACGGATAGAAAGACAGAGCGAAGCACTTCTAAGGCCTGCAAGAAGAGCCGTGAATATATTTGCAGAACAAGAACCATTGGGAGCTACGGTACAGCACTACATTGCCACCAACGGATACTTGTATGGAGATAAGCTGATTGCAGAGGACGGGGAGAAGTTTGATTATCTTGAGCATATCGAAGAGAAAACACTTCCCTACAGCTTTGCAAAACAAAGCAGATACAAAGGAAATATATTTATGGTTGGAGCCCTCCCCAGAGTAATGCTAAAGCACGACATGCTCACTCCAATGGCAAAGCACTTTTATGAAGAACACAAAGAGAAACTCGCAAGCGGTTATATAAGCTTTAACAATCTGGCCCAAGCTATAGAACTTTTATATGCTCTCGAAAAAGCAAAAGAGGTTGCAAAAACACTATTAGACAAGGGCATTGAAGGAGAAAATGTCCCAATTGAACCCCAAGAGGGAGAGGGGATAGGATACGTCGAAGCTCCGAGAGGAGTGTTAGTGCACCACTACAGAATAGACGAAAGGGGTAACATAGCATATTCCAATATAACAACACCGACAGCCTTCAATCACGCCATTATGGAGCTCAGCCTTTACGAAGAGGCGAAGAAGAGGTATGGAAGTTCGGATGAAACAACATTTCTCCAGAAGTTGGAGGAAACCGTGAGGGCATTTGATCCATGCATTTCATGCTCTGTGCACGTTGTCAGGCTTTGATTTTTTTACAAAAACTTTATATTTTTAGGTGACATAAACAAACAGTGATAAGGATGGAAGCTCTTGAAGATGTTTTTACTCTCGTGGACAAAGTAAAATTTGGGGAGAGTGTTCTTATTGAATACCACCGCTCATTTATACCAGAGCTCACAACTCTTGGACTTTTATATTATGGAAAAGCAAGGAGATTGTCCGTTATAATCGATGACAACTTCGATTCTCTTCACGTTATCCAGAAGCATCTTGAATTTGTTGGTATTGACGAGGACTTTGGAGATGCCCTTGTCGTTAAAACTGGTGGAAAAAGGAACGTCGGAAACGTTGTTACGAGAGTAAAGTTCGTTAGTGAACCGGCCATATATATAAGAAACTATGAAAAAGCATCAAAAGCGGCTTTTTCAAATGTTGAAAAATCCATAAACATTGTACTTGGTCTTGAAAGACTGTTTTCATTTGTTTCATCGGTATCGGAATTCTACGCCTTTGTTATTGCGCTTCAGTCTTTCCTTGGAGAGAAAAGGAGAAAAGCCTTTTATTTAATCAACAAGGAGATTGCATCTTCTATTCCCTTTAACCCCCTTCCAGAGCTTGAAAGAGTCGCAAGCACTGTGATTGAAGCTGTTCCAACTCCTACAAGGGGCATTTTTACTTTCAAAAAATCCACAAGTTTGGATTTGCTTGGAAAGAAAATTGAGATCCCTACCGGGGTGATAGGATGGAAATGACAAAGGAAATGCTTTTTGATGTGATAGATAGAACTCCCTTCGGCGATTTAGTCCTTATTGAGGATGAGACCTCTTACGGCTCGGTTATTGCTGCATACGTTTTTGTGAGATACGCCCGTGAGAGAGGAATAAAAATAATGATTGACGACGTTTTAGATACCCTTTTCCTGGTAAAAAAGCAACTTGAGTTCCTTGGCGTTCAGGACGATTTTTCCGATGCTGTTGTTATCAAAACTGGAGGAAAGATGGATATTGGAAAGGTCATTGGAAGAATTCCCCTGGAAACAGAGCCGGTGATATATTTAAGCAGGTATGAGGGCATAGCCAACGAAGTCTTTTCTGAGGGGAAGTATATTAACATAGTCCTCGGTCTTGAGAAGCTTTTTGCTTTCATGCATGAACCTGTAGAGTTTTATACGGTAATAAACTCCATTCAAGGATTCTTAGGGAACAGGAGCAGAAAGGCGTTCTATATGATAAACAAAAACATTGCTTCAAATCTTAAGTTTAACCCAATCCCAGAATTGGAGGAGATAGCAACAACAGTGACATATATCAGAGGAGAATATGGGGAAGGAAAGGTTACTTTCGGGAAAACGCCTTTTATAGAATTTTTAGGCAAGGAGTTTGAAATCCCCCTTGAGAAATTACTCCAGTGGTGAGCATGGGGCTCTTTGATATTTTCAAAAAGAGAGAAAAAGGAAAAGTTGAAATATTTTCAAGAAAACCCGTGGGGAAATTTAAAGTGAAAGAGGTTTTTGAAATCTTTGAGAGAGAGGTTGTGGTTGGAGAAGTTGTTGAGGGCGTAATTTACCCGGGCTATAAAATAAAGGGAGAACGGGCTGCACTTATAAGGGAAATACAAAAAGAGAGACGGGGGATTGATTTTGCCCTCGAATATGATCTAGTTGCTCTTGTTTTAGAGGGCAAACTTAGCCCAAAAGCCGGGGAGATTCTTGAGGTCTATCAATCCTAAGGACTTTTAAACCTCTCCCGCTTATACCCTTTCGGTGGTAGCGATGATAATATTTGATAATCACTTTCATGTTGATCCATTTAGGGGGCTCTTCTTGGAGGCGATAAAACAGTTCCATAGGGCTGGGGGAACGCATTTAAACGTTGTTTATAAAAGCGCCCACGATTACGGCTTTAATGGAGCCAAAGCAGAGGACTTCATGAAAGCCATGGATTTTCACATCGAGTTGGTCGAAAGGATAAACAGAGAAACCCCAGTTAAAGCTTTTGCCGTGGTTGGGGTCCATCCGGCGGAATTTGCATACCTAGCTGAAAAGAGAGGCGTTGAATATGCCAAAAATGAGGTTATGAAAGCTCTTGAATATACCCAAAAACTATGTTTTGAGAAAAGGGCCATAGCGATTGGGGAAATAGGGAGACCACATTATGAAGTCAGCGAAGAAATATGGAATGAGAGCATAGAACTAATGAAATATGGGATGGAATTAGCGAAAGAAGCTGATTGTGCTGTTCAACTCCATACAGAGAGCTTTAATGAGGAAAAGTTTAGAGAACTTGGAAGAATTGTCAGAGAAGTTGGAATTAAGCCATATAGGGTGGTTAAGCACTATTCACCACCGCTCATTAAGGTTGCTGAGGAAGAGGGGATTTTCCCATCTATATTAGCGAGTAAAAAAACACTAATGGAAGCCCTTATGCAGGGAAGTAGATTCTTAATGGAGACAGATTATATAGATGATAAGAAAAGACCAGGAGCAGTTCTTGGGCCCAAAACTGTGCCAAAAAGGACTTTAGCATTTATTCAGCAGGGACTAATGAGTGAAGAAACTGCTCACAAAATCCACGTGGAGAATCCAAAAAAGGTTTATGGAATCGAACTGGAAGAGTAGTCCTCTAACCTTCAGCTTTCATTTCTGTTTATTTCACTTTTAAGTAGCTTGTTTAAACTCTTATTCCTCCTCTCTTTACAGTTCGTATAAATGAATCGTTTCTTTTCTTGAATTCTTCGGGAGTAACTACTATTGGGCTTATGAGTTCTCCATACCTGAGAAGCACTTCTGTTGAGATGTCTATAACTTCATCAAGTGAGACATCACCAACTATCATTATATCAATGTCGCTCTCCTCGTCATAATCCCCTCTTGCATAAGAACCAAAGACAATGATTTCCTTGACTTTATCCCCAACTCTGTCTCTTATTTCTTCCAAAAATACTTCAAGGACCTTTCTCTTCATCTCTGATCATCTCTAAGGCTTTTTTAATCCTCTCTAAGAACACTTCAGCACTTTCAACAGTTTCTCGGGCCTCTTCTTTTGTTGGTTGATAGTAAACATCATAATCGGCCTTCGATCTTAAAACAAAGGCACGGTTGAGAGCTTTAGCG
>QMUE01000052.1 GCA_003663535.1 Thermococci archaeon | reverse complement strand
TCTTCGTTGGGGATGGCATAAACGACGCTCCCGCTCTCGCTCAAGCGAATGTTGGCATAGCCGTTGGAAATGCGACCGACGTAGCTATGGAAAGCGGGGACATGGTGTTGGTCAGGAACGACCCGAGGGATGTTGTGAAGGCCATAAAGTTAAGCCAGAAGACGCTGGCGAAGATAAAGCAAAATATCTTCTGGGCCATGTTCTACAACACCGTATTAATACCCTTCGCAGCAGGACTTGCATTCGTGCTCTTCGGAATAACATTCCAGCCCGAATGGGCGGCTGGAGCCATGAGCCTGAGCAGTGTAAGCGTTGTTACGAACTCCCTGATGCTTAAGCGGGTCAAGGTTTGATAACCCTTTTATTTTTTGAAGACCAAATAATGGTGGTGTGAACATGATCAGCGAATACGATGGAAAGAGTGATTTCAACAGGGAAAAAGCTGTGCTCTGGTTTTCAATTCCCGGCTGTCCACCGTGCAAGTTGGTTGAGAGTTTTATGGAGGAGTTAAGCAAAGAATTCAAGGATATTCAGACTATTCACGTGGACGCTGAAAAATGGAGTGAACTGGTGGATAGGTTTGAGGTTCTGAACGTCCCCACGTTCGTTTACCTTAAGGACGGAAAAGTGCTTGCAAGGCAAAACCTCATAAGAAGCAAGGAAGAGGTTTTGCTGAAACTCGAGGAACTTCATGAGAGTTAACTTTGAATCAATTTGAAGCTTTCAAAACCCTTTTATATTTTTAAAGCAAGCATATATCGAGGTGAAAGACGTGAAAAAAGTTTTTGCAGTTGTAGTGGCAATTTTGCTGGGATTGGCTGTGGGAATTTATGTTCTGAGCTCCCAGGAAGATGGAAAGTGCGTAACCCTAAATGCTACCTTCAGAATGGGTGGGGCAGTTTACAAAGGGTATCAGCTTGAAGGGGAAGCTCTCGTTTTTAAGTTTGAGAGAACAGGTGACTTTTTCACTCAGGCAATAGAGACAAAAGAGTTCACCACAGATGAAAAGTTCTCTCCTAAGAAGGTAATCATGGAGGTAAACACCAATGGACAAATAAAAAGATACGAGGCAAAATTAGTTAAAGAGAAAGAAGATAGATTCATTTACGAGGCTAGTGAGCTCTAACTTTCTGGAACTCCAACGGGGAAGATGTACAACGGCTCCCCAGGTACATCAATTACTTTTTTGACTTCCTCATCTCTAAAGGCTCCCACAGCAACGGTTCCCAAGCCCAGAGCAGTAACCTGCAGATAGATGTTCTGCCCCATGTGGCCGGCGTCTATGTGCACGTATCTGTATCCCCTCTCCCCGTATCTTCTCGTTGTCCTCTCGTAGTGGGCAACTATGATGATGTTTATTGGCGCGATCTCCACGTGTCTTTGATTGAGGCATGCTTTTGCTAATGGGCCGTTTAAGTTTCCTTCTCGTATTAGTTCGAGGGCATGGTTTTTGCCGTCGTAGTGGTAGAGGCCGGGCTTGAGGCCTTTCACGTTTGATACCATCACATAGACTTCAAAAGGATAGCAGGCACCCGCGCTCGGGGAAGTCCGTTTGTCATAAGCGTTCATTCCATAAGCGGCCCAGAGTATCTGAGAGACCTGCTCAAGTGTTAATGGTTCGTCTTTGTATCGCCTTATGCTTTTTCTTAGATTTATTGTCTCCTCAAGGCTCATTTCACCCCTAAGCTTTGGAGCGAGCAAATTAATCTTCATGGCACATCCCAAAAATTAATGAAGGTTATTTCATTGATTAAGTTTTTGGTAAAAACTAAAATTAAAGAGAAAGGTCATTGCTCCTCTGTAAGCACGGGCACTGAGCTCCTAGCTTCGAACTTTGCTGTGAAAAAGGTCCTTGTCCTGTTTGCTATTCATACTAGGCTTGGCATTATCGGGACCTCCTCCAAAACCCCCACAACGGTAGCCAGTGCCGCCCCGCTTTCCAGGCCAAAGAACGCTATCGCGACCGCTACAGCGAACTCAAAGAAGTTGCTCGCGCCTATGAAGGAAACAGGGGCCGCAACCTTATGCAGGAGCTTCCAAATCCAACTCCACCCACAAGCTATGGCAAAAGATAAACCGCTGGCGAGGAGGCGATGGGAGAGGTTGGGAGCCCTCTCGAGGACAGTATCCAAAGATCTACACCAAAGAAATGGCCGATAAGGTATACATCGTTATTACGATGGGCTATCTCGACAGGTGCCCTTACGCTCCGCCCAAGAAGACGTGGGACTGGAGCCCTTGAGGAGCCTTATGGGAAACCAATAGAAAAGTACGGGGAAGTTAGAGACGAGATAAATAGGTGCATTATTAAACTTATTAAAGACTTAAAAGCTGGAAAAAACAGAAAAAAGATGTAATTGGGGCTGGGAAGAAGTTTTTCGCCATTGAATAGTGAAACCTTTTACACTCTTCCCTTCTGGTTAATAATAACATTTAACTTTGATATTTTTCGTAATACCTTTTATTTTCGCCAAGATTTATTAGGGATAAATGTCTATACTTATTTTGGCGATGTCCATGTACGGAAACTGGGGAAAATTTCTATATGTAAACCTCTCCAATGGGGAGGTTAAAGTTGAGGAATACAACGAGGAGCTTGCCAAGAAGTGGCTTGGAAGCAGGGGGCTTGCAATATACTTCCTCTTGAAGGAGATGGATCCGACAGTTGACCCACTAAGCCCCGAAAACAAGCTCATAATTACTCCCGGCCCGTTGAGTGGAACAAGTGCACCAACAGGTGGGAGATACAACGTTATCACCAAGAGCCCCCATACTGGTTTTATAACTATGGCTAACTCCGGTGGGTATTTTGGAGCAGAGCTCAAGTTTGCAGGCTATGATGGGATTATTGTTGAAGGAAAGGCAGAAAAACCTGTTTACATATACATAAAGGATGAAAACGTCGAAATCCGTGATGCTTCCCACTTATGGGGGAAGTTGGTTAGTGAGACTGAAGAAGCGATAAGAAAAGAGATTGGAAGTAAAAAGCTTAGAATAGCCCTAATTGGGCCTGCTGGGGAGAATCTCGTTAAGTTTGCTGCAGTGATGAACGATGGACACCGGGCTGCTGGAAGGGCCGGTGTTGGAGCTGTCATGGGTAGTAAGAACCTTAAGGCAATAGCGGTCGAGGGGAGCAAGACTATCCCGATAGCGGACAAACAGAAGTTCATGCTCACCATAAGGGAGAAGATAAACAAGCTCAGGAATGATCCTGTTGCGGGAGGAGGACTCCCCAAGTATGGTACCGCCGTTCTCGTCAATATAATCAATGAAAATGGTCTCTACCCAACGAGAAACTTTCAAACTGGGGTTTATGAACACGCCTACGAACAGAGCGGTGAAGCAATGACAGCTAAATACCTCATAAGGAACCAACCCTGTTATGCCTGTCCAATCGGCTGTGGAAGGGTCAACAAGCTTCCAACCGTTGGAGTCACCGAAGGCCCGGAGTATGAGAGCACGTGGGCCCTTGGTGCTAATCTTGGCATAAATGATCTCGCGAGCATAATAGAAGCCAACCACTTGTGCGACGAGCTTGGACTTGATACAATATCCACGGGAGGAACCCTTGCAACGGCCATGGAACTCTACGAGAAAGGCTTCATAAAAGATGAGGATCTTGGAGAAGCACCACCATTTAGATGGGGCAACACGGAAGTCCTGCACTACTACATAACAAAGCTTGCGAAGAGGGAAGGGTTTGGTGATAAGCTCGCTGAAGGAGGCTACCGTCTCGCCGAGAGTTATGGCCACCCAGAGTATTCAATGAGCGTCAAGAAACTTGAGCTTCCCGCTTACGACCCAAGAGGGGCCGAAGGACACGGTCTTGGTTATGCTACCAACAATCGTGGAGGCTGTCACATCAAGAACTACATGATAAGCCCCGAGATTCTCGGTTATCCTTACAAGATGGATCCACACGACATAAGTGACGACAAGGTCAAGATGCTCATAATCTTCCAGGATTTGAGTGCTCTAATTGATGCAGCAGGTCTATGTCTCTTCACGACTTTTGGTCTTGGAGCAGATGACTACCGTGATATGCTCAATGCAGCTCTTGGATGGGACTTCTCGACGGAGGATTACCTCAAGATTGGGGAGAGGATATGGAACGCCGAGAGGCTCTTCAACCTCAAGGCCGGTCTTGACCCAGCTAAAGATGATACCCTTCCAAAGCGCTTCCTTGAGGAACCAATGCCTGAAGGGCCTAACAAGGGATACGTTGTTCGCTTGAAGGAGATGCTTCCAAGGTACTATGCCCTCAGAGGCTGGACAGAAGATGGAAAGGTTCCACCGGAGAAGGCTAAAGAGCTCGGTATTGAAGAATTTGTGTAATCTTGCTTTTCTTCTACTTTTGCAATTTTTTTCATTCGAAAAATTTTTTAAGTGTAAAAGTCATTTTTATAGGAATGGTGATAAGATATGGTAAAAGTCAAGGTTTTTGCCACACTGATAAAGCTCACCGGACGGAAAATTCTCGAGGTTCCCGCTGGAAGTGTGGGGGAACTTTTGGAAAAGCTTTACTCAACATATCCTGGGTTTGAAGAGGAACTCGAGAGGGGTTTCATGATACTCGTTAACGGGAGGAATATTGAGCACCTGCAGGGTTTGCAAACTCCACTGCGTGAAGAGGATATTGTGAGTATCTTTCCTCCAGCTGGAGGCGGCTGAAGTGGAAAAGGAATACTCCTTCACACTCTGGGACGGCAAGGTAATAGTAAAACCTAAACTTGACATGAAATATCTCTACATAGAGACGACGAGCAGGTGCAATCTCCACTGCGAAATGTGTTTCAAGCAGTACTGGGAGGACTCCGAAGGGGACATGGATTGGGAGCTTTTTCTTAAGATTCTCGATGATGCAAAGGAGTTCCCAGAGCTGAAAATGATTTACTTTGGTGGAATAGGAGAGCCTTCTGTTCATCCCCGCTTCATGGATATGGTGCGTGAGGTCAAAAAGAGGGGCTTTGCCTTAGGGATGAGCACAAATGGAACCCTTCTCACAGATAGGATGTTGCGAGAATTTGCGGAGCTTAGAGTGGAGCTTGTCTATTTCTCAATGGATACAATACCAAGTGCTCAGAATGCAATAACCCTTGGCCATCTTGCTGCTGCTATAACTGTTGACAAGATAAAGAAGCTTGTGAAGTATAGAGAAGAGACAGGAACTCATAGGCCTACTGTGGGAGTTGAGGTGGTGATAAGCAAAGAAAATTATGCACAGCTCCCTGAAATAGCACGTTTTCTTTTAAATATTGATGTTGATGCAATGCTTGTCTCAAACCTTCTTCCTCTTGCCCCAGAGCAGGTGGGGGATATAATCTACGATGGTGAGGTTGATATGACCTCTATACTTGATGAGCTTTATAAAATAGCTCACAATGGTCTCTATATAAAGCTTCCCTACTTTGAGCTTAGGACAGAGCGCTCCTGTGACTTTGATGAGAATAATGTTGCAGTGATTAGATGGGATGGGGAAGTTTCTCCATGTTATCGCTTCCTCCACAGCTATAAGGAATATATCTTTGGACGGGAGAAGAAAGTTAATGCGTATTCCTTCGGTAATGTCCGGGAGAAGAGCCTAGCAAAAATCTGGACAAGCGAAAAATACACTTGGTTCCGCTTTACCATGAAGAATTACATGTATCCATCATGCACCGATTGCTCTTTAAGGGATGCCTGCGACTTCGTTAAGACGAGCGACATAGACTGCTGGAGTAATGAGCCTAGCTGTGCTGATTGCCTCTGGGCCAGAAGGATAGTATTGTGTCCTATTCCTCAGCACAATTTTGGGAAGTTCTACTGAACTCTCTCATTATCCTCCTGGAAGACCCCTTCCTTTCGGAAGGGGATACGCAAGGGGAGGTGGGTGAGTAAGGTTTAAATACTCTGAGAATGCAGAATATAATGACCTTATAACAGCCGTAAGGCTGGACAGCCCGTAAGGGCTGGTGTGCAAAGTAGCCCCCGATTCCGTAAGGATAGGGGGTAGTGGTCGCGTGAACCGGCCTGTGAGAGTGAGGCTACCGGCAACGGGATGCCGAATGAACTCTCACGAAGCCCCACCCGTCAGGGCGGGGTAGTTCACTCTTTGAATATTTCTCCTGTAATCAGGTCTATCCCCACCTTCCTAACCCTGAGCTTCCAGAGCTTCTCGGCTCCACGACCATCCGCGTACTGAGAAAGACGCAGAGACCGGTTCTTGTGGTAAAAACGCACTGCGAATGCGGGGGTAATGGAGAATGAACTGGCTGAAGCTCAAGAATCACCTCGATAAGTACCTTCCCGTTTACGTCACGCTCGCCATGATAGCGGGCTTTTACGTCGGAACGCACACGAACCTCAAGCCCTATCATGAGACGCTCAAGACCCTGAACATGTTCGTTGTCATCAGCATGATATACCCGATGATGATTAACCTCCGCCTTGGAGAGCTCAAGAACAGTGCCAAGCTCGGGAAGCAGCTAGCCATAGCCCTCACAATGGGGCTTGTGATTTCCCCGCTCATAATGTACGGGGCAATATGGCTGACCAACCTTGTTCATCCCATAAACCATATGCTCGCCCTTGGGCTCCTCCTGGCCGTCGTTGTGCCCTGCTCCTCAATGAGCATAGCATACACCGGCTTCACTAGGGGCAACATCGAGCTGGCAACCATAGTGGTTGCGTTGAGCTTCACGCTGGCAATTGTAACGGTTCCGGCCTGGCTCAAGGTCTTCGCATCGAACTATCACGTTTCAATATCGGTCTGGCTCCTCGTCAAGACCATTCTCATAGTCGTCATAACGCCCATGATACTCGGCGTTCTTACGAGGGTCTATCTGATGGGTAAACTCGGCCCGGAGGGCTTCCTAAGGATAAAACCAGCATTCCCGGCGATTTCGCTTATTGGCATGTATACAATAGTCTTCCTGATATTCATGGAGAAAGCCGAGCTCATAGCCAGCAAACCAAGTATCGTCGGCGTCGCCCTGATTCCTCTGGCCATTTACTACACCACAGCTCTTCTCTTCATGACATTCGTGGACAAGGCTGTCGGAATCCCATATAGGGACCACATGGCAATAACGTTTACCTCCGTTGGAAAGAACGAGGGAACGGCAATGGCCATAGCCCTAGCGGCAGGGACGGGCCTCATGGCGATAGCACCCGCGGTAACTCCAATACTTCAGATACCGTTCTTGGTTGGCTACGTTAAAGCATGGAGAAAGATAGCGGGGCTGTGGAAATGTAAGGTTACAGAGGAGGAGGCGGTCCCAGGAGCCTCTTGATTCTTTTCCTTTAATGATTGGCACCTTCCCGGGCCATGAGGATCAAG
>QMUE01000051.1 GCA_003663535.1 Thermococci archaeon | reverse complement strand
CTTCAAACATTTTTCAATCTCAGCAACGTCTTTAATCTTGGGAATTCTTGAGTAAAGCTCTGGCGCAGCAACTTTTACAAATTCCCTAAAGCTTAGAGGATACATGATGATATCCCTTCCTCTCCCCCTCCTTCCTGGAAAAGTTTCAACCTCACCTTTAAGATACATGCTGAGAGAGCCCGTTAGAATTAGAACATCCCTTTTGAATTTCCCCATGTCAATGTAGAGCTTTATTGCTCTGAACCATTCCTTCGGAAATGTAATCTCATCCAAGAGAAAATAAGAGCTCTCAATTCCTTCAATCCTCCTGAATTTCATGTACTCATCCAAAACCTCCATGAGCTCTTTGTAATCACTCAGGTAATCACACCGCATATAAAATATCGCTTTAGGATCAACACCCCTGTCCAAGAGCTTTTTTATAACAAGCTTTAGGAGGGTTGTCTTACCTACTTGCCTTGGGCCAAATATGAAATTTAGAGAAAATGACTCCAGTGAGATCTTTTCAATCGCTTCCGGGATCCATCTAACCTTGCTTTCTTTCCATTTGCTGTAATCTTCATCCTCCTCTATAAAGTCCCTTCCCTTCCACCATGAATTAAACTGTTCAATCATGTTGGTATTTGTATTACCAACTCTTTAAAAATATTTTGGTAATGCCATTACCGATGCTATCCACATAGCCAACACAGCACTTCCAAGAGCCCACGTTTTACCTCTTACCTGTTCAACTGGACAGTGAAAAAAATAGTGCCAAGGAATAAAAATTTTTATAAATTCTTTAAGAATTTTGGCACGGTGGTCTCATGCTTACCAGAGCTGAATTCAAGGTTCTCTCAACAATCCATAAACCAACGCCCCTTAGGGAACTCTCCACTCAACTGGGCCTTTCGAGGGCAAGAGTCTCCACAATTACCAGATTTCTTGAAACAAAAACTGCCTTTAATCCACAATAGGCCCACAAATCTGTAGAACAACCGTTAACTTTTTTAACTGTTGTTCTATAAATTGAAAGATTCCTCGAATCATAAACCTCAATGAATATGTCATCAGAAAGTTCGGGCCTCTTCATTCTTCTCACTTTCAATTATGGAGATAATCGTTTCAAAAACATCGTCAAAGAGCCTCGTATATGCGCCCTGAACGAGCATATCAGCCAGAATCATTCCCCAGCTTGGAATGTAATAACCGTTGAGTTCCTTCCTAATCTTGAAGTAGAAGTCATCGTAAATGTAAGCCTTAAAGGGGTAGCCTTCAGGATCTTTAAACTTCATGAGCTCTTTGAAAGTTTTTTCACTTGCATAGAGGATTCCGCCTGCAGGAGTTATTACCTTGCCAAGCAGCCAGAGGGCAGAATTTCCGGAGAAGAGCACCAGCTCCCTCATGTCATAGTCAGGGATCAGTTTGAGGGTTATTGGACTTAGAGAATTCAATATTACCTCCTTATCCTTTGCCCACTTGAATATCAGCCCTTTTTTGTCTAAAACTACTAGCTTCCTGCTTGGCGTTGTTGTTAAATAATTCTCCTTCCGTAGAGTTCTGACAACCTGGAAGACATACTTATAGTTCATTTCTGTAATTCTGGAGATTTCGGGGATCGAGATTGGACTGCGATCAAAAATCAGGCTGTAAACTTTCTCCCTAGAAGTCGGGGGCTTCACTTTCTCCACCAAATCTACAATATCAACAAATATTTAAAAAGCTTTTGTTGATATTGATGATTTGATAGAAAGAATGATAGCTCCAGCCTCACTCATGGGGATCACCTTTTGTTTATGGCCCTTACTCGTTCATTTTGCCTTTGGAGAGAGGGACAGTCTCTCCGCAGCGTACCTGTAGATAGGATCTGAAAACCTGTAGACTCCTATGTCGTCCTTGACCACTGCGAACAGCTCACCTGTGAGGGCATCTAAGAGCCTGCTGAGGGTGTCTTTTGAGATTCCAGTTTTTTCCAGTTCCCCCCAGGTGGCACCGTAGGTTAACCTCTTAATTACTTCTCTGGCTTTTGGGCTTCTTCCCTCCAGGAAGTGCTCCAGCTCCCTCAGCGCCTCATTCACAGCTTTCTCAAATACCCTCTGCAGTGCTTCTTCATGAGATGCCCCGAGGCATCGCCTGAGTCCATAAAGGTTTAACCAGCCGGGCAGTGTCCCAAGCCTCCAGAGCGTCTCTTGAATCTCCCTTTGGGTGAAATCTACGCCACACTTCTCGAAACCCTTTCTCAAAAACTCCACGGCTACCCATTCAGGCCAGGGAGGGAGGAGTATTTCAATCGGTGGCCTTCCATAAAAACTGTCCCTGTGGGTAGCCTCGAACAGCTTTTTGACGACACCTGCGTAGGAGCCCGTAAATATTACCAGCAAGGAATCATTTTCATTAAATGCAGTGGCCAAGGCTTTTAGAAAGCTATTCACGCCCTGTTTTACATTCTGGACTTCATCGAGTATTAGTATTGTGTTCTTCAATGAAAAAAGAGCATCCTCCAGCGCATTTTTAGCAGCAGCATTTTCTCTGAGCCTTACACCACCACCTGTGCCCCCGGCGGAAAGAGAAACCTCAGCAATATACTTGGTTAGTGTTTCAAGAATTGATTTTGGCAGTCTGCCCAGTATCTTCTCCGTAGCCTGGCGGGAGGTTTCAGTGTTCCTCAGGTCAACAAAAATTACCCTGTATTTCATTTCCTCCGCAAAGGAGTTGGCACCAGCCAGTGCAAGGCTTGTTTTTCCTGCCATTCTTGGCCCAAGAATCGCCACCCAGCTTTTGGCATGAAGAGCGTTTACCAACCTGTTAAGCTCCTCAGAACGTCCAAACAGCCGGCTTTTATCTTTCCTGGGTCTCTGGTCGAAAAATGATATGCCCCTCTCTACCCTGCGTCCCACTTCGATACCCCCCGAACTGGTTCGGGGGGTATTGTTCATAAGTCTTTCGTTTGGGCAAGGAAAACATCGAAACTACCATCCCGGCAAAGACTACTCCAGTCCCCCTGGCAATCTTCTGCCGCTCGCTCATGAGCTCACCTTTTTAATCTATGATACCTTTATGAGCCCTTTATGATTCCTTTGAGCCCTTTAATACATAATAAGTACCCCTTCCCGTAGCCCCAATTCTCTCTAAAATTCCTTTCCGGACAAGATCGTCCAACTCCCGGGAAGCCGTTGGCTTTGAAACTCCAAACAGCCCCTGATACCCCTTATTCCCAATCCTCCCCCTCTCCTTCACATAGAGCACGGCTTTAATCTGCCTTTCATTCAAACCCAGCTTTCTCAGGTAATCTTCCGTATAGATGTCCTTCCTCAAAAGAACCACAAACCCCCCAGCCTCTTCACTAAACTCAGGCTCAGGCAGGCAGCTCTCCAAACAGAGACGGACTATCTTAAACGTTCCAGTGCCCCACCTCTCAATCAGTCCGGCATAGTAGAAGACCTGGGCAATCTTGGGGTTTCGCAGCTTGGAAGGATGTGTTTCCTTTTTTAAATCTTCAATAACAATTCCAGGAGGCAGCTTCCCGGGATTCCACATCCAGATGAAGTCGTCAAAAATCTTAATCTGCACGCTGCTCGGATCGGTGTAGTCCCTGTGAATCAGAGCGTTTATTATGGCCTCTCTGAGGGCATCTAAGGGGTAATCCCAGATTTCCTTTCTCCTCAGCTCCCCCTCAAACTCGTACCTGACTCCAATGTGGCTCATTATAATCTTCATTGCTTCTTCAACCTGGGTAAAGAGATTTCCTCCAATCTCCTTATCATCTATAATTGTTATCGGGTCCTTAAAGCGCCCTATTCTGACCCTGGCCTGGATATAATACCTCTGCGGTTCTTTTCCAAAGAGCAGTAGTGCAGCGTTGGTTATCCTCCCATCTTCCAAAAGCCCCAGCTTATCGAGAATTGACTCAACGTCCTCGTTTTCATTGACGTATGGCAACCTATTTCTAGCCATGTGAACAAACTTTCTGATAGTTTCCTCATCCAGATCTTCCAATGTTCCAGAGGATGGTAGAGAATCCCATGTGACCCCGGATTTCTGGAGGAAGAATCTCCCCAGATCCTCCCAGCCCATCTCAACGGTCTGGGCACCGACCCTCCTGTAGTACCGTCCCCTAAAGGAAACGGGAACTGGTGACTGAGAGACCTCAATAATGACGACTCTCTTTCCATTGACCTCTTCAACCTTTATGGACGGGTTTATTCCAAGATTGTGCCTTATTGACCTGGCTAAACTATCTAAGTCCCCAGAAAAGCCATAAATGTTTCCATCATCGCCAACACCGAGAAGCAAAATTCCACCGTCAGTGTTAGCAAAGGCTGACAAAGTCTTATACACGGAATCATTCAGCTCCCTCTTGAACTCAATAGCTTCACTCTCACCTTTCTTAATCAGGTCACTAACATCCATACAGTTCACCTAACATTTTGATGGAGTGATCAGTTAATAAGTTTTTCAGCGTAACGGGAAACACTCCCCGTTTCTCTGGCAAATCTTCTGCAGAGCTTGTTTGCCTCACTCATTGAGCTCACCTTTTTGCATCCCGTTCCCTAATTTCGTTTTCTATTGCCTTGAGAACATCTTCAAGTGTTATTTCATATGACTCTTCTATTCCTTTATCAGTGTGCTTGTGGTGAGGAAAAGTTTTTATGGTTTTATGGTGAGGAGCGTTGTCCCATCGAATTCTGAGCTTTCCTTCATTATCCTGCCAGTGGAAAGAATAGATATAATCTTCCTCTGAAACATACTCCCTAACATAAAGAACGCTCCCATCAATTAGCTTAACCTTAAGCTTCAGAAAATAAAAGTCCTCCCCTCCCTTAAAATCAAGTATCTCGTACTTAGCAACTATTCTGCTCTTTTCAAGCGATTCTAACTCCCTAAGCATTCTCAATCTCCTTCAGCTTTTTCTTTAGTTCCTTAAATGTTTTAACATATGCCTTCCACTCAATATAATCATCCCAAGCCTCAAAGTCTTCCTCTCCTTCTTTGAGTCTTTTTTCAAACTCCTCTAATGAACAGTTATATTTGCGTTCAAACATTTTGATTCTCTCTCTAATTGGAACAATCTCGGATATAAGCTTCAGCTTTTCATAAGTTTTGAGATCTTTCTTGGAAATCACAACTTCCATAAAACCCACCAAATTAGAATAATACTAAAAGCTAATTAAACCTTTCTTTCACTTTACACTTTTCCCTTGAAAGTCCTTTGAGACCACCATTATAATCCCTCAATCATTTTCATGTCCTTTTTGAGCTCCTCCAAGTCGTAATTTATCGGTATGTCTCTTTTTCTCAACTCATATAAGAATTAGCTCATAAAAGCAAACATGCTTTTTATTAGCTTTTTGTATTCCTTGACGACTGACCTTCTCCCCCCGTGAACGGCGAGGTAGTTCACGGAGTGAAAACAAGAAAATCTTCTTAATTAGTTCGCAGTCAATATCAATTGTATAGTACAAAACGATAGGTTTTTATCCTATTATAGTGAACTACACTAAGGGGAAACTCATGGATGAAAAACTTGTGGAAAGTATCGTGAGGAGAACAATTGACACGGCCGAGTCGAGACTTAGAAAGTACGTTTTCACTGCAGGAGGAAAGAAACGACCCGAGAGAAAACCTCTCGCAAAACTCAGTGAAGAGATTGAATCTTTCCTCAGAACACGGGAGAACAAACTCCTTGTCCTTTATGGCCTCCGTGGCGTTGGAAAAACCACAATGCTCGCTCAAACCTACTTCAAGCTTCTCCCTCAAATCCCAAGAGAAAGGATCATTTACGTTTCCCTTGACAAACTTCGTCCACTGGGAATAAGTCTAAATGAATTTGTTCAAGCATATGAACGTCTCCTTGGTGAAAGAGTTGAAGAGTTCAGTCAACCAACGTTTCTATTCGTTGATGAAGCCCACTACGATGAGAACTTTGGTATCACTGTGAAAGATCTCTACGACTCCGCAAGCAATCTCATGATTGTGGTCACCGGATCATCCTCACTCCCCCTTAAATTTGATCTTGATTTAATGAGAAGGGCCAAGAGGCTTAGAGTTCACCCCCTCACTTTTACTGAATATTTGCTCCTAAAACGAGGAGTTCAAATTCCCAGAGAGCTCAACGAGGCCCTAAAACATGCACTCCTTAATTGTGATTTCTCTGGAATTGAGGAGAAGATTAACGGAGTCTTGCTGAAGTTTAGTGAGAAGGACGTTGAGGAGTACCTCATCCAAGGCTCATTGCCCATTTATCTCACTTCCAAGAGTCCACTTGAAGATTCCTATGAAACACTGAGAAAAATTGTTGAGGTTGATTTAGTACGTGAGGGACTTTCTGAGACGACACGAGAAAAAGCTCTCGGTCTGCTACTTCTTCTTGCTTCCGGTGAAAGCCTAGCGTATGATAATTTAAGCTCCACGTTAGGACTCGCCAAAGGAACAATAGAAAAGCTGATTGAGAAGCTTGAGGACCTTGAGGTTATCTTCCCAATAAGGGCCTATGGTTCTTTGGGTAAAGTTGCTCGAAAGACTCCAAAGTATAAGTTTTTGGCCCCAATTCTCAGGAGCACAGTGCTTTACGAGTTTGGACTCTTTGAAAGGGATTCAAAAACACTTGACATGCTTCTTGAGGATGCTGTGGCACTTTACCTTCATCTACTTGCCAGAGAGAGGAAGGCAAGACTTCACTATGATGCTCAAAAAGGCGGCGCAGACTTTATCTTGAAGGACCACTCTAAGGGAATTGTAGTTGAGGTTGGATGGGGAAAGAAGGGGCCTCGTCAGGTCATTAAGACCATGAAAAAAACAGGGTTAAACCGTGGTCTCGTAATTTATAACGGCCAGCTGAAAAAGAAAGATAACGTATGGTTTGTCCCAAGAGAGCTCTTTCTGCTAATGCTATAACCTTCCAAGAATTTTTAAAAAGAAAGGAACTGGCCCCCTCATCCAAAAGACAAGGTTTCAAAAGAAAAATGAGAATCTTAAATTTAACTGAAAGCGTTCTCAAAATCTTCTAAATCCCACACAAACCAACCTTCACTTTTAAGAGCTTCTTTACCCTTCACATTCTTCGCTATTACTCCACAATGCATTTGCCAGTCTTCCAGCTTAAGGTGTTCACTCTTACGCTCCAAGTCTTTCAAAATTCCCTTCGCCTCTTTCTCGCTCAATTCCTTCCACTTTACCTCCACCAACAGGCCTTTTTTCTCCCTTTCATTCAATGCAACGAGATCAATTTCCTCGTTTTTATGCCACCACTTTCCGATCTTTGTAAATTTAAACGGCAGCCTTCCATGCTTATTAAGCTCTATCAAAAACTCTCTGGCCACTTTTTCGAAGGTCTTTCCAAGGTAGGTGTTGAAGT
>QMUE01000050.1 GCA_003663535.1 Thermococci archaeon | reverse complement strand
TCCAGGTGAAGTTACCCTCTAGAGTAACTATCGTGATGTTCTCGCCGACCACCATGTGAACTGGAGCAATGTCCTCGTAGTAGGCAGTAACGTCGTTAACGAGTGGTCCACCAATGCTAATGACCACATCGTTGGCGGTCAGGTTGCCAAGCTCTGAGACGAGGTTCTCCGCGAACTTGAACTTCGGCGCAACACCACTGAGGGTTGGGGTAATGTACGGGACTGAAACCGCATAATCCATGCTAGTGTAATCCTTGAAGGTTATGTAAACGTTCTCAGCCGCCTGAACCCTATCATCGTACTCATCAATTGTTACGTAGAGCTTCTCTGTGGCGTTTACAGTAACGTTGAAGCCGTTGACCTTAATTACGTGCTCGCCTGCCTCTGTTATCTCCACGTTGAGGATAACGCTCTTCTCTTTTCCTGCCTCAACCGTAACTGTGGTGCTGTTTGCAACTTCATCGTCAAGGTAGACTTCAACGGTGTGGTTGCCATCAAGGTCACCGGTGTTCTCAAGGGTGACGTTCACTGGAACAGTGAACGGAACGACGGTCTCTTCCGGAACACCAAACGTTGCGTTCTTGAGGGTTACGTTAGGTCCGACGACGTACACGTAGAACTGCTTCTCCACCTTCTTAACGTCGTCCTTGCTGAGGGTGACGTTGTAGTAACCGGCCGTCCAGTCGGTAGTGTTCACGGTGTAGATGAATGCTCCGCCCTCGCTAACTTTAATGAGCTCGTCTACTTTAATATTTGTGGCGTTGTCGGCTTTAACAATTTCAAGTGTAACTGTGCTGTTGATACCGAGGTTTGTGTCAGCAGTAATGTTGAAGATTGTTCCAGCCTTAACGGGCTCTGTTGGAACGGCCACGTTCTCGATTGTTGGTGTGTCAACGATTGTGACAGTCTTAGTGGCGGTTGCTATTACATCTCCTCCGGATTCATAGGTGGCTGTTATTATAAGGTCTCCCGAATATCCTGAAAGCATACTCAGGTCGAAGTAGTACTCGTATGCACCGTTGACTAAGTCAGCAGTAGCTGAATAACTTCCACCTATCCATGCGAAGTCGAGTGCTATAGCATCATTCTCTGTGAGGTTGTCAAGCTGGCCGACAACCTTCATGAAGCCATCTGGATAGTACTCATTCCTGTCAGTGTTGATAGTGAGGACACCCTCGCTAATGATTATGTGAACCGTGCGCTGTGGAAGGGTTATCAAGTTACCGTTCTGGAGGGTGACTGTGACATTGTAAGTGTATGCCCCCTCGCTAAGCCCCGAAACGTTGTAGTAGAGGTGGTACGGGTTGTCTACGTTCATTGTGTAGTCCTGGCCGTTGAAGTGGAGGACAGCACTACTCATATTAACTATTGAGCCCACCTCTATGTAGGCCCAGTCCGTGGTGAGCTTTTGGTTGTCGAGAGGTGTGCTCTCGACGTAGTCAACTACTGGAACCCATGCATAAACCGTCAGCCAGTCCCTGTCTTCGGGTATCGAAACCGGAAAGCTTGTACTGGCTTCGATTACATTTTGCATGTACGTGGAGTTGATAATAACCTTGAAAGAGTCCAACGTTCCAGTAACTCCATCGCCGTACTTGTCGGCAAGTTTGATGTAGAACGGAACGTACTGGGAGTTGACTGCAGTTGACGTTGTAAGTGCGTCGAGGCTGTCAGTCAGGTCGAGGACTATCGGACTGTCCGGGAATGGGTGAGCCTGATAGTTGGCGAGATCGGATAAGGAGTGCTGATACCCTATCAGGAAATTGAAGTACATTTGATTCCAGAAGGGGCTGTTTTCATCACCTGCTCCTAGTTCAATCCCTGCGGAGATCTCAGGAGGATAGCATATATAACCCTCTGGACAGTTAGAACCATAATAGCCACCAATTATCTCACCCCTCTTTGGGTGAGTCACCTTGAAGCTAGCGTAGAGTTTGGGTTTGTACGGTTGGGGCTCCTTGGGGACAAGGATGTAAGCATACCCATAGCTAAGCTTGTGGTTGGGATCCTGAGCCGCCTGATAGGTCAGCCACCAGTACCCGTGATCACCCCAATCGGCTCCCCAAGAATTCACCATGAGGAAGGCACCTTTTCCATCAGGAGTATCTTTGTTATCATCGTATCCTACTATTGTGACGGAATGTCCTCCACGATCTCCCGTGTGCTGCTGATTGAGGGCATATATGTTATTGGTAGAGTTAAAGTGATGAAACTCGTCATATGTGTAGATAGAAGTGTGTGCTACGTACCCGGCAGCGAGAAGACCCTTGAGGTACTGGAACTGAGTATCGTCAGTCATGTCTATAATATAAACATAGCCGGGAGACCAAAAGCGGGCTTCCAATGTAGAATAAGAGTACATGTCACCCTTTCCCCTATTTAGCATGGCCTCCCTCCAATGAACCTCCTCTGGCCATACTGATACGACGTATTCAAGCCAATTGTTATATGCGGTGTAATTGTTCCAGTACCAATCCCATATAGTAGAATTCCAAGTTTCGTTCCAGAGGCCATAGTTTAAGCCATTGTAAACCGGGAAAGCGCCGTATGGAACTGCACCAACCGTCGAGATAAGGTTCATGGCATCCACTGAATAACTGCCATGATCTTCTACTCTTCCATCACCATCTGGATCCGAGACTTGACCATCGTTTATGAGGTTATAAGTAAAGGTGGGGTTCATTATATCCCAGACAGTGTTTGGATGGGGATTGTCCCTGAACCAGTTAATCATGTATGTCCAGACGTAGTACGTGGAAGTCCAAGCATTGCAGGAGCCAAGATTTCCCTGGTTCCCAATGGGTGAAAGGTAACGACTATTGTTGACCGAGATGGGCAAGCTGTCTGGAGGGACTGGACCAGGGGCGGCAATCGCCAAGAGAGTATCTTTGGATAACGGTGGGGTTCTAGGGTAACTTGGAGCTATTTTGATGAGGTGCTTGTAAACGTCTGCTGTTACGGGTACGAACTTAAACCCAGTAACCCTGCTGTACTCCTCTGGAGAGACAAATAGCGCTCCGGTCTTGTAAGGCCTCTCTGCCGCTGTGGCATAGCTCCCAAAGATACTGGCAAGTAAGGTAAACAATACCAAAACTACAATTATTCTTCTGGGGGTTTTCATTGATCTTCCACCTCCAGAATTGCTGTAGTTAGAAGGGAAATTGGGTGTTTCTAAGTACTCTCTGGAGGCTAGATCCCAGTGGTAAGTGCCACTAGAATCATGATCCAGTTGAATCATTTGCCTACTCTCCTAGCTAGTGTATACGATCAATTTTAATTTTGGTAAGTGATTGTATATAATTATTACGGACATTATTGAACTAGTTATGCACTATAAAATGAAAGTAATTTTCACAATGTTAAGGGATTTTCATAAATATGTCCATCAAGAAGATTTAGTCGCAAGTTAAACAAAACTCTAGGAGAGGCTGAGTTAGTGTTTTCTTGCGATTTTGTTTAACTTACGGTCAGAGGTAAAAGAAATTAAAAAGCCAAAGGAAGTCACTCGTGTTTTCTGCCTTTAATTCTGGCAACAGTTCCGCCAATGAGGACGAGGAGAAGAAAAGTCGCTGGACCACATGTCACCGATACCCCAACGCCACCATCTTCTTCGATACTCGTAGCGCTATACCCTTGGCTTGAAGTAGTCGAGCTGGGTGATTCAGCCGAAGTTGTTGTTGCCGTCATGCTCGGTGTACTCACTGGAGTGAAGGTCACGCTAACTTCCTTACTCGCATTGTTCCCTGCCTTATCTACCGCCAAGACAAGAATGGTGTTCTCGCCGGGCACGAGTTCTACTGTGGTGCCACCAGCGGCCCTATTGTACTCGCCAACCAGCTCCCCATTAACGAACACTCTGACTACTGATATGCCGACCCCGTCCATTGCGCTCCACTCAACACTAACAGCACTAATATTAGTGGTCGCTGGAACACTGGATGGAGAGATTATGTCTATGCTTGGTGGCGTATTATCCACTATAATGCCTATACTCTTTTCAGCCATGTTTCTGAGAGCATCAAATGCACGTACTTTTATCATATGGGCTCCATCTGTATAAGCTGTGGTGTTCCATTCATACTCATATGGTGCCTCCTTATCTATGAATACTAATGAATCATCCACGTAGAACTCGACTTTAACTACGCCCAATGATTCCTCAACGGTTGTGGATATCTTAACGATCCTACTTACAATTGCTCTATCGATTGGATGTATTATCTTCAGACGGCCGAACATAGTATACGGCTCTGTAAGCCATGGCTCATATAATATGTTACCTTGTATTTCTTCAGGATCTTCTGTATCTGTGTCCTCCACAAACTGACATACTTCTGGGCCATGAGGGCTACCCCACCAGTTAAGAGTGGCATTCACTTTAATAGGGGCATTGTTGAGAAGCCCCCACTCCTCGTTTCTAATTATATTGTTCTGGTGTATCTCATTTCCAGTTGAGTTCTCACCGATGATTTGTATCCCTCGCCAGTTCATCAAAATATTGTTATAGTATACCTTATTGTAACTTGAAGATTCTATCAGAATGCCCTCACCGTTTGAACTTAATGTATTTTTAATTATTGTATTGTTGTTGGATGACCACATAATGCCGATTCCACGAGCCCTGTTATCAAGGCATGTGTTGTTTATAAGTATGTTGTTATTTGATGAATTCTGCAAAACTATGCCCTCATCGTTTGAGTTACACACATTATTAATAAGAGTGTTATTATTGTTGTGATAATGTAGCATAATACCGGGATTATTTCTGTTTCCAAAACATATGTTACCAATTAATGTGTTATTATTAGATCCACGTAGAAATATGCCTGCATTCCAATTATATTCGCAAATATTGTTTCTGAGTATGTTGTTGTTGCTGGATCCTTGTAGTTTAATGCCGTGATCTGCATTAAAGTTACATATATTGTTCTCGATTAGATTGTTACTACTAGATGGATTTAGGTAGATGCCTCCATGCCCCCCATTCGAGGTACAATTGTTACCTCTAATTATATTGTTGTTAGAGAAACGTAGGTGGATACCATCCTTGCGGTTTAAGTAACATGTATTATTTTCAATTATATTATTATCAGATGAATTTAAAAAGATGCCAAGGTTGTTTTCTGTGACAATGCAGTTAGAAATGACGCAATTTTCGACTCCATCTAACTTAATTCCCGCATCGCCTCCCTCAAAAGGACTAATGTATCTATTACCAGAACCTTTTATCGTAAAGCCACTTATCTTCACCCCATCTGAAGATACATAAATGACGTCACCGACACCACGCCCCACTATAACAGTGTTTTCTTTCCCCCTACCGATCAGCGTTATCTGTTTGTCTATGGTAATACTCTCGTTGTAAGTTCCAGGAGCTACAAGGATAGTATCCCCTGGATCGGCTGCGTTTATAGCCTCTTGTATTGTTGGGTAATCCTCCGGAACTCTAATAACATTCCCGCTCTCATCGAGCTTTTCAGCTGGAGTCAGCGCTCCGAGGAGCATGAGGATCCAGAATATGAGTATTATTCTCCTCATAAATATCCGCCTTTTTGCTTTAGGCGTCGGGATATAAAAGAATTACTTAAATCTTCATAAAACGAAAGAGCAACTTTTTGATCCCATTAAGTCTAATCAAGAACTCCTCCACAATTTCTTCAAAAACTCCTAAAGTATTCTACTGAGATTTCCATCATAAGTCCGACTACAATCTCACTCTAGTCGGCACCCATTGTTATGAAACTGAGTTAACCAGAAGTTAACTCACCCCTAAGAGCTCAGGTACACTCATACAGTACTCCGCACACACTATATTATCAAGTGAACTGCTAGTGCGATATAATATCCTACAGAAATCTGTTCCAAGATGGGACACAAAAACATCTTCTTAGTAGCACCAGGTTAATCCACAGTTTCAACAATTCCATCTCCTAAAATGGAGATATACCTCTCGATGCGTGAGATTCCTTCCAAGATTAATAATCTGGCTTTAGCAAATTTGTTTCCCTAGATTGAGCCGTGTGAGCTTTCCAGTGTTTTCAGGTAATTGTAAATTCCCATTAGGGAGTTTTTTGTAAAATGCTCTTCTCTTTCTTTTATATCTTCGTCAAGCTTTAGATAGTTAGCAAAAAGTTTGTCTTTCTCGAGTAGCCTTTCTTTCACAATATCCAATACTTTAGAAACTTCTTCTTCTGGGTATTCATGCATAACCTCACGAACTATACTTATCCACATGTTTATCTGTTCCTTGTGCATTTTGATAAGTTTCTTACTGTCTTCATACATTCTAAAATGTGCAAAGCAAATTTTCTTCCTCCCCACTTCAAACATCTTGTCTAATGATTCCTCATAAAGCTCTTTAACAAACCTCGGAGGTGTAGCAGGTCTTAAGTATATACCGTCGTCAAGTTCTAAAAATATCCCGGTAGAATCCCCAGTGAACAGATACTCTCCAAGAATATAACCCTGATGATGAGGAGCATGACCAGGAGTCGGGATTATCCCAACGTCCATTCCCGAAAATGTCACCTCTCCTTTATAGATATTTTCTGCGGGTACTGGTCTAATCTCTCCATAGACATACGCGAGCTCTCCTAGAACTTTCTTGCTTGCTTCCCATAGCCTCGTTGGGTCCATTAAGTGTTTCTCTCCTCTTTCGTTAACCACAACTTTCGCATCAGGGTAAAGCTCGACAAAGTGCCCAATTCCTCCCGCATGGTCAATATGGATATGTGTGAGAAGCACATATTCAACCTTTTCGACTCCAAGTTGATCCAAGGCCTCTTTTAATAGCCTGATAGTTGAAGCGGGGCCAACATCCACGATAAGTGCACTTCTTCCGTCCTTTAAAACCCAGGAGCTTATGAACTTCCTGAATCCTCTTAATTTTTGAGGCAAATCTATCAAGTAAAGATCCCCTTCAATTTTGTATATACTCGCTTTCATAGAACTCACCCCTACCTTTGTCCTACGAGTCACATGTTTTAAGTATTCCACTAGTTTGATCGGAGGCAGACATAGATACTATGTTATCAAGTGAACTGCCGGCGTGATTAATATCTAGGAAACCTATCCAAAATTTTTCCCCTGAAAATAGAACAATTTTAGGGAATACAAAGAGCAGTTCTCATAGATGAAACAAATCAGAGTAAAATAAAAGCAAGTGTGCAACTCCAATCATGGGCGAGCCGTACGAGGTTATGCCTATGCAACTTGGTTTCCACTTCTTAATACAGCCCCACTTCCTGCTTTTCCTACACTTCTTACTCTTGCAGTTTTTCTGGTGATTGGGATGCAAAATCAGGGCCTAATGGTGAACTACTCCTCCCTCACGGAAGGAGCTTCTCCGACCGTGCCTTCACAGCATCGGGTAACTCCAGCACGGAACCCCTTTACGGAGACCTCTGTCCCAGAGGCGTCCCCGACAAAGAAGTG
>QMUE01000049.1 GCA_003663535.1 Thermococci archaeon | reverse complement strand
TTAAGAGCTTGGTATAATCTCGAGCCCACAATAAACTTTGGAATGGCTGATGCAGGGATAACTAGGCATGTTTTAGATTGGTACTGGGGTGTGAACCTGTCAAGGGCCTTAAGTTCTGCTATACGGAAGAGTAGTGGAAAATGGCATATTCTCTCTACTGGTAGAGTCCAAGGCCCTACTCTCAAATTTTTAGTGGATAGAGAAAAAGAAATCGAAAACTTTGTCCCCACCCCTTACTGGATCATAAAAATGATTCTGGAAAAAAATGGGGAGCAATATACTGCAAATTATGAAAAAGATCGTATTCTAAACGAAGAAGAAGCCAAAAGAATTGTTGAAGAAGCTAAAAAAGGCCCTGCCTTTGTAGAGAAAATTGAGATTAACCAACAAAAGAGAAGCCCTCCCCATCCATTTGACCTAGGGACCCTTCAAAGAGAGTCCTATTCCGCCTTTGGTTATAGCCCTAAAAAAACATTAGAGATAGCACAGAAGCTCTATGAGAAAGGTTACTGCCTTCACCCAGATTCGCTCATACCAACTCCCAAGGGAGTGAAAAAAATCAAAGAACTACCCAAGGAAGGTGAAGTCTTCGCCCTTGACTTTGACCTCAAGTTGTCAAGGGCACGGTACAGGCTACTCGAAAGGGATGCAGACGAGCTCATGTATAAGGTTACCCTTAGCGATAGAACTGAGCTTTATCTAACAGGAGATCATCCAGTTCTGGTTTATCGGGATGACAGGCTAATATTCGTGCCCGTTGAGGAACTCAAAGATGATGACCAGGTAGTGGTTCTCATAAACCCTCGGGAGTTCCAGAGTGTGAGCGAAACTCCAAAGCTGTTTGATTTTATCCTCAAAAACGCCTCCTCCATGAAGGATTACATTCTCTATGACCAATCATTTGGTTCCGTTCTAAGGAATAGGATAAAGAAAGCTGGATTGAAAGTGGAAATCCTGTGGAGGTTCAAAATTAAGGAACCTACATACTACAAATATCTCAGAGGCAAAATGCCAGTTCCTGTATTCAAGTTCCTTATAGAGAGAGGGGTAATCTCAAAGGAAGAGGCGAGAGAAGTTTTTAAAGGATTCTCGTACAGTACCTCATTATCTGCGGTTTCGTTTGAGTTCAATGAAGACTTCTGGTACTTGTATGGCTTTGTAGTTGGGGATGGTCATCTTGATAAAAGGGGTCAGATAATAATAGCCGCCAGGGATAGAACAGAGGAAACTATAAGGGCTCTTCAGGAAGTTGCAAATTCTATAGGTGTTCCATTTGCTTATGATTCAAGATACAAGATAATATGCCTCGGTAGCAAGTCTCTGGTGAGACTGTTTGAACTCCTTGGCTGTCCATATGGAAACAAAACGAAAATATTTGAGATTCCCGGTGAGGTAATGGCAAAACCCGAATGGATGGCTTCGTTCTTAGCTGGCTACTACGATGCTGATAGTCACATTGGAACCAAGCTAACAGGCAGTAGAAAATCACTGTCTCCTCAAATCGTTCTAACCTCTAAGAACAGAAGAGCAATATACACAGTTAAACTCATGTGGCAGTTGCTCGGTGTTGGCACTTATCTGTGGGAGAGAAAAGACAAAAATGGGAATTTCATGGCCTACGAGCTCAAAGTGTATTCGCGGGATTCTCTCAAGTTCTATGAGATTATGAAGGACCACCTACGAGTGAAAAGGCGTGATTTGGAAAAGGTTCGAAAGGTTGCAATCAGGAAGAGAAAATCTTATTCCCATCACTACAGTGTGCTGAAGGTTACAGACTGGAATGGCAAGTTAAAGAGCAATAAAAAGCTTTGGAAAGAGTTTGACATGTCCAACCAAACAGCTCACGGGAGGGGGATAAGCCTAGACAAGCTCAGAAGGATCAGAGATTACCTGACCGATGAAGACCTCCGCAGGATTGCCACGGGAGACGTTTACATTCTTGGGATAAAGTCCATCGAGAAGTTTCACTATTGTGGTAAGGTCTACGACCTTGTCGTTGAGGATTACCATAACTTCATCGCCAATGGTGTTGTCGTTCACAACTGCTCCTATCCGAGGACAAGCTCTCAAAAGCTCCCCAAGAACCTAAACTTCCGCTCGATAATCCAAAACCTGGCAAAAATTCCAGAGTATAAACCCCACGCCCATGAGCTCTTAGGAAAAGGAGTTTTAAAACCAGTTGAAGGCAAGAAAGATGACCCCGCTCATCCAGCTATATACCCAACAGGTGAAGTACCAAAACCAGGAGACTTAAACAAAGACGAACAAAATCTCTATGATTTGATTGTTAGACGATTTCTTGCGGCATTTGCAGAACCAGCAATTAGAGAAAGTATGAAGATTGTTATAAATTCAAACAAGCATCATTTCATTCTTAGCGGCTCAAGAACAATTAAAGAGGGATGGCTTAAGATTTATGGAAAATATGTAAAGTTTGATGAAGTTATTCTCCCAAAATTTGAGAAAGGAGAAAAGGTGAATGTCATTCGGATAAAAAAAGAGAAAAAGAAAACCAAACCTCCTGCAAGGTATTCTCCTGCTAGCATTATTAAAAAAATGGAAGATTTGGGAATCGGAACAAAAGCAACAAGAGCTCAGATTCTGGAAACTCTTTACTCCCGAGGATATATAGAGGGGAAAAAGAAAATAAAAGTCACTCCTCTTGGTATAAAAGTCATTGAGGCCCTCGAAAATAATGTCCCAGATATCATAAGCGTTGAACTTACAAGGGAATTTGAACAAAAAATGGAAGAGATTATGGCAAGAAAATTAAAAAAAGAGAAGGTAATTGAAGAATCAAAAACAGCCCTAATCAAAGTACTAAAAGAGTTCAAAAACAAAGAGGGTGAGATCGGAAAGAAACTCCTTGAAACTTTCCTCGAAAATGAGAAAAACAACAAAAAGAAGAGCAAAAGAAAGAATGTAAAAGAACTAAAGCCAGAGGAAGAAAAAATCATAAAAGTGGAAGCAGATGTTGAGAACAAAACAAAAGAGAAGATAATAGTGGGGAGCTGTCCCAAGTGTGGGGGAGATCTGGTTGTTAGATATAATAGGAGAACTGGAAAAAGGTTTGTAGGCTGTTCTAATTGGCCAAATTGTAATGTGACATACCCCTTACTTCAAAGGGGACAAATAATACCAACCGGAAAAACTTGTCCAGAATGTGGAAATGCACCGATAGTAAAAATCAAGGAACGCAATAGGGAATATGAAGTCTGTCTTGATATGAACTGCAACAAAAATAGGAAAAAGAAATGAATTAAAAGAAGTTAGAGAAGCTCTTTAAGAAGTGCAATTCTTCTTGGACTCATTAACACTTTTGGATGCTTAAGCAGTGCTTTTATAACCTCCGAGTAGCGGCCTCCTGCAATTTTCTCCGCATCTATACCACTGAGTGTTTGTATAAAAACGTCTAGATCTTCATCTGTTAGATGTTCTACCACTTTTCTAACTCTTAACACGCGTTCAAGACGTTTTCCATCTTTTTCCCACCATTCTGTGGTATAGTTCTTTAGAAGCCCAAAGTTTTCTTCTTTTAGAGCCTCGACTATCCATTTGCTTGCTATTGTTCCAGCTTCCATAGCCTCGGCCATGCCTCCGCCATGCATTGGGTTTACCTGCCTTGCTGCATCTCCCACTACTAAAACGTTGTCTTTGACAAGTTCTTTCAAGAAGCCCCCAACGGGGATGATTCCAACGTTTACTTCAAGAATTTTCTTAAATGGTATATTATTCTCTTTAAGCCACTTGTCAAGGTAGTGTTTTGCAGTCATTGGGTTGTCAGAATTGATTCCAATACCAACGTTTGCTCTATCTTCGTCCTTTGGAAATACCCACACATATCCTCTAGGAGCCACATTATTTCCAAACCAAAGGTGAATTAAATCAGGATCAAAACCTTCTATGAGCATTTCATATTCATAAGCAGAATCAAACTCATGCGGAGGAGCATAAGTGTTAATCCCTGCCTTTCTGGCTATAGTGCTTTCAACACCATCAGCTGCTACTAATATATCTGCACGTATTTCTATTGGTTCTCCTTCCTTCTTAGCCTTTATCCCAATTATTTTCCCCTCTTCTCTTATAACATCAGTTGCCTCAGTTCTGGGAAGTACGTCCGCTCCAGCCCTCGCAGCATAGAATGCAAGCATCTTGTCAAAAACTTTCCGTTCTAGGATAACCCCACTAACCTTATTGTACCTCATTTCAAGAGTATAACCGCTTGGAGAGTAAAGACGTGCCCCATAAATCTCACGATTAATGAAACGCTTATCATAAGGGATATCATGCTTTTCAAACACACTTATGTTAATGCCCTCGGCACACTGTTTTGGTGCACCTATAGCGGATTTTTTATCTATAAGAAGAACGGAGTACCCTTCTTTAGCAACGTTTCTCGCCACAATGGGGCCTGCTATTCCTGCACCAACCACTACTACATCGTATTTCATTATTTCGCTCATGATTTCCCCTCCACTACTTCAGCTTCTAATGCTCCAACGGGACATGCTGTTACACATATTCTGCATGAAATACATTTATCTTGAAAGAACTCCCATTTGGAAGAGCTTACTTTTATTGCAAGTGAAGGGCAGACTCCTGCACATCCGCCACATAGGTAGCACTTATCCTCCTCTACAATGATTCTAATCTTCTCTGTCATAAAGAACCCTCCGCTCTATTTCTCTTATAGCGCTTCTTTGTCAATCTTAATTATATTCTTTTTTATGATTATCGGTACTACTTTAGAGAGTTCTTCAACTTTTTCCCTCACCTCTCTTTCTTTGAGGTTTAATACATCGCTTAGATCCTCAACAGTCGCAGTGTCGTAAAGCAAGAGATAATGAAGGATTGCAAGCTGTGTCATGTCCCCTACCTCTTTTAGATATTTATCCTTAAGGTTTTTCATAAGGTTATTTCTATAGCTTTCAATATTTTCCAATGCTTCAATGGCCTGTTCGAGTTTTTTGTTTGCATTAATAAACGCCTTTATCATAGAGTGAAGATCCTGTGGGGATTTTTCAAGCTCATTGAGTTTAATTTCCAATTTCTCAAGTTTTTCTGGTCCATCCAAGCTAAGCCCCTTATACCAAAAAATATTTGGAGTGATTGTTACGAGGAAGGTTTTAGATACTGCTATAGAATAATATTTTCGTGTGGGGCCAATAAACCCTTCTTCTTTCTCATAAGATTTCAGAACTCTTTCTCTCTCCATGATTTTCAAGTGTTTTGACACTGCTGTGGAAGAAACATTAACCTTGCTACTGAGCAAGCTGAAATAGCATTCCGTACATGTCAAGTGACTGAGCAAGTCCCTCCTCACCTTGTTGCCTAGGATGTAAAATATATCTGGTTCAGACATGTTGCTCACCTACCCAAATCTGTATCGTAAAGTTTATATACTGTCATCTTAACCTCTGGTTGAAAACCCTAAATTTGTAAAGCCTTCGTATGTAGGTTGCACCCGAAGGTTAAAAAGCTTTAGTTTGAAACTGGTTGGAGGTGTGTAAGAATGGCACTCATTAGTGATGGAGATAAGAAGATAATTAAGGAGGAATTCTTTTCAAAGCTTATTAATCCGGTTAGACTACTGGTATTCATAGGAAAAGATCACTGCCAATACTGTGATCAACTAAAACAGCTTGTTGAAGAGATAAGTGAGTTAAGCAACCTTGTAACATACGAACTTCATGATTTTGACAGCGAAAAAGAGCTAGCAGAAAAGTACAGAATAAACATTGCTCCTGCAGTTGTGATAACACAAGATGGAAAGGATCTCGGCGTTAGGTACTTCGGGCTTCCCGCCGGCCATGAATTTGGATCCTTCCTTGAGGATATCGTGGACGTCTCAAAAGGCGAGACTGATCTTTTAGAAGAAACCAAAGAAGCCCTTAAAGGAATAAACAAGGATGTGCAGATCTACGTTTTCGTTACTCCAACATGCCCGTACTGTCCAATGGCAGTGAGAATGGCACACAAATTTGCAATTGAACATGCCCTTGCTGGCAATGACAAAATCCTTGGTGACATGATAGAGGCCATTGAATTCCCCGAACTTGCCGATCAATATAGGGTTATGGCAGTTCCGAAGGTTGTTATCAAAGTAGATGGTGAAGACAAAGTCTCGTTTGAGGGGGCCTATCCTGAGAAAATGTTCCTTGAAAAGCTTCTTGAAGCTCTCGAATGAAATCTGTTCTTTTCTTATTTTATTCTAAAGAAATAGTTACCTCGTGAAAGCCTCGCCGTTCATGGCAGGGAGGAGGTCAGAGAAAAGAAAATTTCCTAAATATGGATCATTCGATATCTAAGATTTTCCTTAGCTCATCAGTCTTTAAAAATCTCCTATTGTCGTATATTAACTCTCCACCGACGAAAACTTTTTCCACGTCACTTCCTTTAGCTGAATAGACAAGATGAGAAAGCATATTCTCCTTTGGCAAAAAGTGGAGTTTCCTTGCGTTTATGAGCACCAAATCAGCAAGATATCCATTTTCTATAAGACCTGCTTTTAGATTTAGAGCTTTGGCTCCTCCTAATGTCGCCCAGTAAAAGACGTCCTTTGCAGTAGGCATTACAGGATTGTTATTTTTCACCTTATTTAAAATAGCTGCAAATTTCATCTCTAGGATCATATCCATAGAGTTATTAGAAACTGCACAATCATTTCCGAGAGCTATTTTACCACCGAGTTTCCAGATGTCAAGTATGGGCCCAACATAACCTTCCAGTTTTGCTAAACTTACAGGACAATGAACCAAGGTTGCATTACTCCTTGCATAGAGTTTAACTTCCTCTTTCGATAGATAAACTCCGTGAACTCCAACAAAGTTGGCCTTTAAAGCCCCTATGTTTTTTAAGTATTCGACTGGCGAAAGCCCTTCTCTTTCCTTAACTCTAAGTACTTCTTCCCTACTTTGGGAAACGTGCATATGGATCAAAGCCTCTTTCTTCTCTGCCAGCTCTTTGGTTTCCATTAAAAGGTCTTTCGAGACTGTATCAGTTGCGTGAGGGGCCAGTGTTGCATTTATGAGGTTATCTTTATCCTTCCACTTCTCGAAGAATTTAAAGCCAAGTTTAGGATCTGCAATTGGCATGTCAACAAGATCCATCATCGTCTGACCGATAAAGGCCCTAACACCAAGTTTTTTAGCAGCTTTCGCTATTTGCCATGCAAAGAAATAATGATCATTTATAGTTGTAGAACCATTTGTGATAGCTTCAGCAATCCCTATTAGAGCCCACTTATAAATTTCCTCTTCATTCCATTCTTTTTCCATAGGCCATATTACGTCATTAAGCCACTTATCTAGGGGCATATCATCACCAAAGCCCCTAAATCTATTCATGGCCACGTGCGTATGAGCATTCACCAATCCCGGAATTAAAAGGTATCCTTTACCTCCATAAACTTCATCAACATTAAATTCCCCTATATTTTTTGAAGAGATTATGTTAACTATCCTATCTCCTTCTATTAAAACTGCTGCATC
>QMUE01000048.1 GCA_003663535.1 Thermococci archaeon | reverse complement strand
GCCAGCTGGTATCGGCGTATGAGTTGTAAAAATAGTAGTTGCTCTTACAATAGTTAGAGCCTCTAAGAAGTTCAAACCTTCTTCCATATACCATGCTATTCTTTGGAAGTTTGCAAAGGCGGGATGGCCTTCGTTTAGATGGTTCACTGCTGATTCAATCCCTAATGCCCTCAAGAGCCTCATCCCACCAATACCAAGGAGAATTTCTTGCTTTATTCGCTTATCAATTTCGGCATTGTAGAGATAGTCACAAATCGTCCTGTCATCTGGGGAGTTTTCAGGAACGTCTGTGTCAAGAAGATAAAGTTTTACCCTACCAACATTAACTTCAAAAGCTCTCGCATAGACTATTCTATCTTCTATTGGAACTTCTATGAGAATTGGTTTCCCTTTTTCTGTTGTTAAGGGTTTTATTGGCATTTCATGAGGGTCATACTCCGGAAATACCTCTATCTGGTTTCCATTTTTATCTATTTGTTGTTTAAAGTATCCATGCTTGTAAAGAAGACCAACACCTATAAAAGGAAGTCCTAAGTCGCTTGCAGTTTTCACATGATCTCCTGCGAGTATTCCAAGTCCACCAGAGTATATGGGAAGACTTTTACTTATTCCGTATTCCATGCACAGATATATAACAGGTTCTTCCCATTTGGGCCAATTCGTTGAGAACCAAGTGCTTTCGGATTCCATATAGTGTCTAAACTGATCAATAACAAGCTCATACAGATTTATGAAATCATCATCTTTTGAAAGTTCCTTTAGTCTCTCCTCAGGAGTATCAAGGAGAAGCTTGACGGGATTCTTATATTCTCTCCAATGTTCAGGATTTATTTTTTCCCAAAGTTTTGTAGCCCTTCTATTCCAGTTCCACCAGTAATTGTGCCCTAGATCCAAAAGCCCCTCTAAATTTTCCGGGAGTTTTGATTTTATCTGATTAACAACGGTCTCCATATCATCACCCCGTGAGTGCCAAGACTTCGTTACTCATTCGCAGTGATACATTATAAGGATTTTGGAGAAAAATGAAAGCAGCAATAAAACTCACCTTAAAACTTTTTTAAGCTTTTTTAGCTTCCTTTGGCTTTTTGTTAACCTCTATACCGTTTACAATAATCTTCCCTGCTTTAGGTTTCAGTATTCCGTTTAGGTGCATTATCAAGGTTGATTTTCCTGCCCCGTTTGGGCCTAGGATTCCAAATACTTCTCCATCATTTATTTTAAGTGAAATATCCCTCAGCACTTCTCGATTGTTGTATGAAAAATGGATGTTCACAAGTTCTATCAAAGCAACGTCACCCCTAATGCAATTAAGGTTAGAACTAGGGGTTCAACTCTCCTTTCTTCGGTTACTTTGGGAAATTCTCCAAAACCTCTGGAGAGCATTGCCCAGTGTATTCTTATACTCCGGATGTATGCTCTGGCAAATGTTTCCCCTATGAGTGCCCCCAGCTTTCTGTAGTACTCTATTTTTCCAATGTTGAATGTTCTGGAGTCTAGTGCCCTTTTCATCCGAAGAGCCTCTTCTTCAAAAAGCTCAAGATACCGATAGGTGAATGCAAGAGTTAGCACCAGTATCCGGAGAAAGTGAAGGGTTTCCATCTCGGCTAATATGTATGGAAATCCCAAAGAATTTGAGACTACAACAACAGCAGAAGAAGAAAGAAATGCTTTCCCAAGTAAGAGGGAAAATCTTTGAATGCCTTCATAGGTTATTATTCCAAGAGGAGTTGTTACTGCGGGTTCTCCTGGTGTAAATAATGCCAAAATAAATAGAAAGCTCTCGAACCCTAAAAAGAATCCCAAATGTTTAAAAAGTGCCCTTTTGCAACTAAAGGTTTCTCTGGTTAATTTCTTTTTAATTTTCTTCAAAACCTTTAAATGGGGCATTCTCATATTGCTATTTTGGTGATCCCTATAGAATCCAAAACGGTGCTCAATATAAGCAGGTTCATTGTTTTCCTTGGACTTGTAACAGCTCTCCTCTATCAAAGGGTTGATCATATATATCGAACTTTTGTAGCGTTAATGGGCCTTTACATCCCCGATATGGCTGAGAAGTATTTTCCCAATCCACCTTACAAACTCAGGTCTTTTTTAGCCCCCCTTTACAATAGAAAAGCAATGGCGCTCTTAGGGATATTCATAGCGGTGCATGTTTCACTCGTAAACGTTCCTTTCACTACAATTGACCTTTTTCATAAAGAGTGGAAAAACGCAGACATGGTGAGCCATTTTCTTGGAGGCATGATTGTTTGGGTCATTACAGCCGAAATCCTCCATAACATGTCGAATGGGGGATATCTAGATTTAACAAAGAGAAGACTTGTTCTTTATTCGTTTTTAATTCTCTTCTTTCTGAGTTTTGGATGGGAAGTCGCTGAAAAGCTTAGTGAGAGCGAGATCTCGTTTATTCATGAAAGTACTGTGAACAAAGTAAGGGATAGTATTATGAACGCACTTGGAGGATTATGTGCTCTGTATCTAGTTTTCAAAAGAAGGTACCCATTTGAGATAAATTTGAAATATTAAGGGGTTGAAAACTTTATTAACTTAGTGTAAATAAAGTCTATCTCGGAAAGGTTTAAATGGAATAAAAACCAATATATAATTGAAGGAGGTGTCAAGAATGGTCGGGATTTCTGTCCAGGAAGTTATGACAGAAAAATTTGCAAAAATAGACATAAACGCCCCTCTTTCTGAGGCGATTGGAATTTTTGAGAAGGAAGACCCAGACTTAATTGTAGTTTTTGATGGGAAGATATACAAGGGCGTACTAACCCAGGATTTGATAATTCGCTCCCACTTGAAGTGGGACCCAACCAAAGCTAAGGTTAAGGATGTTTATAAAACCGCCCCGATTTTGGAATTAGACGAGGACCTAAGCATTGTAGCCAAACTTATGTTTGAGACTGATTTGCGTTCACTTCCTGTTGGAAAGGATAAAAAAACAATTTTGGGTGTAATAAGTGATATAACCCTTCTGGAAAGGATTGCTAAAGAAGAATTCGGGAAGAAAAAAGTTGAAGATTTCATGACAAAAGACGTTGTTACCCTTGGACCTTCAGACACTGTGGCAAAAGCCCTTGCAACAATGAGGGATTATGCAATTTCCAGAATTCCTATTGTGGGTGAAAATGGTAAACTAGAAGGCCTTGTAACATTACATGACTTGATAATTCGTTTTATAAAACCAAGATTTAGGAGTCAATTTGGGGAAGTTGCAGGAGAAAAAATACCTCCATTCTCAATGCAGCTGAGAGACGTGATGATTAAAGGGGTAATTACAGTATATCCAGAGACGATGGTTAGAGAAGCCATCAGTCTAATGAAAGAATATGATATTGATGGTCTTGTGATTATAAACCAAGAGAATGTTGTGAAGGGAGTATTGACTGTAAAAGATCTCCTGCTTCCAATTTCAAGGATGGTAGAAAAGAAAGCCAAATTCTACTTACAACTTGGGGGAGATGCCCAATATCTGAGTGACTTCAGCAGAGAAAGAATAATTGGGGATGTTAAAAAGTTTGTGGATAGGTATGAAGAAGTGCTTGGAAACGAGGGGATAATCTATCTGAACATTAGGCGTTTCCCAGAAAAACTCAGAGGAGTGCACTTATACCAAGCTAGAATGAGGTTGGTAACGGATAAAGGCCAATTTATGGCTACAGGAGAAACATGGGGAGCAATACAAGCTGTTCATGATGCTATTAGAGCAATAGAAAGGCAAATACTTCAAAAGATTGAATTACAAAGAAATGTGAAACATACTAGAAGATTTATAGAATATTTAGGCTTTTGAACTCTTCTTGCTTTTGTTTTATCTCTGAAATCTTCGCCTTTCAGGGTGGGAGGTCAGTGTTAAAAACTCTCTTTCAATGAGTGCCATTTGTTTTTCTGTTAGGGTTCTTGGATCTAAAATTAATATCAATAGTTTGTTTTTGCTTATTACCCTGTCTTTAAGACTAAATAAGAATTTACTTGCACTTTCAAACCCATTTTCTAGAACTAAATATTCAAAGGTATCGATGTAAACACTTTCGTATCCGTGTTCGAGATTTTTGGTTATTAAATCTATGAGTATATCCATCTTTGTGGGAGAAATGGGGTATATATGATCTTCTTTTTTGATAGAGTCCTCTTCTAACTTGGTAACCCAATAGACAAGACTATTTGTGTTTCTGTTTTTTGACAAATCTCGAGTTATTATAATAACGTTCTTCTCAAAGAAATCGGGGTAAGTTTGTTTTAATTCTTCCTTGTTTTTGAAGAGGAATGCTCCACTCATTTCTGGCGATTCTTTTTTGGGCACTTTTTCAAAAACTGCTCTCTTGGCGGGTGATATCACAAATTTCACCGCTCCAATCGCAGCCATAACCCTAAATAAGGCAGCAGCAAGAAATGCCATTGGGGCAAACCATTCAATATTTCTTGCAAATGGGTATGTGAGGTTGATACCTCCTACGAGACCTAGGCCCCATGGAAAGAGCTCCTCAAGTGTGTTCTTGGATATTATATAACTTCTCAAGACATACCCTGCATAAATCAAAGATATTCCAAAGGCAAAAGCGGGAAAAGAGGTTTTAATTGTAAAAGAGTGCTCAAATCTATCAAAAAGCTCAGTTGCCAATAAGAAGAGCCATATATATGCAGCAACAACAAATAATCCCAAAATCGCAACGTCTTTGAACTCGCTTCTCTCCTTCTTTAGCTGGATTACCCCCCAAATTAGAAGGACAGATATTACGAAGGCTGGAATTACAGACATGACGTCATATGTCTCCGGTTTAATAAAAATGCCGAGAGGCGTTAAGATGTAGCTCTCCACCTCAAGGGCATTTATAAAGAGAGCCGTGGCTATTAATCCCCATCTTTTTTCTCGGGTTTTAATTGTTTTATAAGCTACGGCGAGAAAGAGTAACCACCGCGATATAAAATTAAAAGGAATAATCCACATTCTCATCCCCTTTCGATTATCTCTTTTTCTTGCTTGGCGATTATCAAGACGCTGGAAGGGACATTCTTATCAACTATCACTCCCGGACCAATGAAGGAATTGGTTCCTATTTTCCTACCGGGATATATTGTGACGTTTATTCCGGTCTTTACATTGTGACCTATTATTGCCCCAAGTTTTCTTCTTCCGCTATCTTCGAGTTTACCTTTTATCTCAACCTTTATATTTTTATTGTCGTGTCGTAAATTGGCGGTGATTGTTCCAGCTCCTAGATTGCTGTTTTCTCCTATGATAGAATCCCCTACGTAGTTTAGATGAGGTGCATTGCTGTGATCCATTATTATTGAGTTCTTAATTTCGACTGCATTCCCAATGTGGCATTTGTCTCCAATGCTTGTGTAGGGCCTTATAAAGCAATTTGGGCCTATTTTTGAGTTCTTTCCAATTTTTACGGGCCCTATGATGTATACTCCGCTCCTAACAACTGTTCCCTCTCCAATTTCTACGGGAGGAAGAATGGTGGCCCCTTCTTCCACAATGCCCTTTATGCTGTGTCGGAGGTGATTTTTGAGGATGTATTCATTTAGCTCTAAAAGGTTCCAGGGCCTTCCAATATCGTTCCAATAGCCTTTATAAACTGCGTAGGTGACTTTTTTTCCTTCTTTGATCATGAGGTTTATTGTATCTGTTATTTCATATTCGCCTCGTTGGCTTTGAGAAGTGTTTTCTATGAATTTAAAAACTTCCGGCTTGAAGAGATAAGCTCCTAGGTTTGCGTATCCTGAAACTGCTCCTGGTTTTTCTTTTACTTCTTCTACAAAGTCTCCTTTAACTTTGATCATGCCAAAGTGACTCAGATCTTTGAATTCTTTTACAAGTAAGGCAGCATCTGCATTACTTTTTCTAAAGGCTTGTAATAGGCCTTTTATCCCATCTCGTTCAAAGTATATGTCTCCGTTAACTGCTAAAAATTCCTTATCTTCTATATATTCAATTGCAGAGTATATGGCTTTAGCTGTTCCTTCTCCCTCCACTTGTTCCACATAAGTTACTGGCTTTCCTTTGTACTCATCTCCTAAATACTCCATCAGTTTCTCTTTTTGGTATCGTACAATTATTATGAATTCATCCACAAATGGGTAAAGATTTTCAAGTACATAGTCTATTATCGCCTTATTGGCAACTTTTAGCATTACTTTTGGTCTATCATCTGTGAGGGGTTTTAGTCTTTCTCCTTTGCCTGCGGCAAGTATGACACCTTTCACATTAACACCCCCAAGATAGAGGCTATTAATGCTATAAAGCCAAAGAATATGCAAAATTTGGAAAAGTTAAGGCGTTTGGCAATTTTTAGCATAACGTCAATCATAAGCAAACTTACAATAAATGCACTGAATATTGATATTAAAGGCAGAGATATGTCTTCAGAACTCCTTGAAACTTCAGGGAATTCCAAGAACAATGCTCCAAGAATAGCTGGTACCGCCATTAAAAAACTAAATTCTACAGCTTTTTCCTGCTTTACCCCCAAAAGTAGCAGACTTCCTATTGTCATTCCAGATCTGGATATTCCAGGAACGACTGAAATCCCCTGAGCAATTCCGGCAACTATTGCATCAAATATCGTGACTTCATCTTTTTCTTTTTTAAGGCCCTTTTCAAGCCTTTCCAATGGGGTCTCTCGAGTTTTCTTTAAAATTATCCCAGTCAAAATGAGGGCTACACCAATTATCCCGTTTATTATCTCAGCATTAAATGAAGATGCAAGCATTTTAAATGCTTTATAAAGAGGAAAACCTATTAAGGCTGTGAACAATGTAGAATAGAACAAGAACTTTTCTTTTTCTTCCCATCTAAATAAAATGAACTTAAACAGAATTTTGCCCAGCTCGTATCTGAATTTAAAAAACAGTGCCATTAAAGTCCCTAAGTGCAAAAGTAAGGAGTAAGAATAAGCTTCTTCAGGGGTGATCTTCAGGAAGTTGATGAACAACAACATCACTTGTCCAGAACTGCTTATTGGTAACCATTCTGTAATACCTTGAAATATTCCAATAAAAATAGCTTGGTAGTAATCCATGAGTATCACTAATAAAAATAACCAAAGTGTTGATAAATAAATCTTTCGTAACTTGGTTCTTCCTAGCTCGGAATGATTCATCTATCAAAAACACAAGTAAAAATTAAGAAAAAGAGTTCAAACTTTGGATCTTTGAGTGATCAAAACTTGAATATTATTAAATAACTTCAGCGAAGGCGAATTTTCTTTTCACACTGTTAATGACAATCTCTACTTCGTCTCCAACTTTTGTGTTTGGGACAAATACTACAAATCCTTTAATTCTAGCTATTCCATCTCCACCTTGGCCAATACTCTCAATTTTCACCTTGTATCTTTCTCCAACTTTAACTGGGGCTTCAAACCTTCTTCCACCAAATCTATCTCCATACATTTTCAACAATCTCCTTTTAAATTTTCAGCACTCTGAGAAGAGTGCTGAATTGAGTTCTTTTCTTGGGTTTATAAAGGTTTGTATTACTGCTTACTTTTCTTTTTTCAAATAT
>QMUE01000047.1 GCA_003663535.1 Thermococci archaeon | reverse complement strand
GGGATATTCTTACTGTCACCCCTAAAAGATCTATAACTATTAGCTGGGAGCACCTAAACGCCTTTGACCCAGAGCTAGCTGAAGAACTCACCACAACCCCGGAGGAAGTCATTTCAGCTGCCGAAGATGCTATTCAAATAGTTCTTCAAGAGGAATTTTTTAGAAAAGAACCATTTAAGATTCATGCCCGCTTTTTTGAGTTGCCAAAAACATACCTTGTAAAAGAACTAGGGAGTGAGCATATAAATAGGCTCATCCAAGTAGAGGGGATAATAACAAGAATCACTGAAGTAAAGCCATTTGTTTCAAGAGCAGTTTATCTGTGTAAAGACTGCGGCCATGAAATGGTTCGACTCCAAAAACCTTTTGCCAGCCTTATAAAGCCTAATAAATGCGAAAATTGTGGTAGTAGGAATTTGGAGCTGGATGTAGATAAAAGCACTTTTCTTAATTTCCAAAGTTTTAGACTTCAGGATAGACCCGAGAGCCTTAGAGGAGGTCAAATGCCACGTTTTGTTGATGTTATTCTTTTAGACGATCTTGTTGATATTGCACTCCCTGGAGATAGAGTTATTATCACTGGAGTTCTGAGAGTCGTTCTTGAACAGAAAGATAAACGACCAATATTTAGGAAGATAATTGAGGCCAACTATATAGAACAGTTGAGCAAGGAGATAGAAGAGCTTGAAATAACTCCCGAAGATGAACAAAAAATTAAGGAGCTGGCAAAAAGAAAAGATGTTGTAGATGTTATAGTGGAGTCTATTGCACCCGCAATATATGGAATGAAAAAAGAAAAACTTGGCATTGCTCTCGCTTTATTTGGGGGCAGGACTCAACAGCTCCCTGATGGCACTAGGTTGAGAGGAGAAAGCCATATTTTGCTTGTAGGAGATCCTGGAGTAGCTAAGTGTGTCGAATATGACACCAATGTTTTATTAGCCGATGGGAGTATTGAAAAAATCGGCAAAATAGTGGAAGAAGCCATCAAAAGAGCAGAAGAAAAGGGCACTCTTGGGAAAGTAGATGACGGATTCTATGCACCAATCAATCTGTCAATTTTCGCTTTAGATGCTAAAACTCTAAAGGTTATAAAAGCTAGAGCAAACATTGCATGGAAACGAAAAACACCGGAAAAGATGTTTATAGTTAAAACTAAAACAGGAAAAGAAATAAAAGTTACACCAACCCACCCCTTCTTTACGTTTGAAAATGGAGAATTCAAAACAAAAAGGGCTAAGGATCTAACTGCTGGAGATCTAATTGCAGTCCCAAGGGCAATTCATCACTTTGAAGAAGAGCAACCTTTGAATATTGATGTTTTGCCATATCTAGGGAATGTTCTGCGAGAGGTAAGAAAAGTCCTGGGGATTTCTCAATTTGAAGTTGGTATAAATCCCTCAACTTACCTCCACTATGAGAGAAACGAGGGGAGGCCCAACAGAGAGCACCTTATGAAAATAGTTAAGACATTTGAAAGAGTGGCGATTAGCGAAAAAATTGATGAAGCCGCTAGAAGAAAAATAGAGCTCTTAAAACTTCTTGCAGACTCAGACATCTTTTGGGATGAGATTGAGGGGATCAACGTTTATACGCCAAAAGATGAATGGGTTTACGACCTTCAAGTTCCAGAGCACCACAACTTCATAGCTAACGATATTTTTGTCCACAACAGCCAGCTGCTCCGCTATGTATCGAATTTAGCGCCAAGAGCCATTTACACAAGTGGTAAGAGTAGCTCAGCCGCAGGTTTGTGTGTTGCACCTGAAAGCATAATTGAAACAAATCTGGGCAGTTTTAGGATCGGAAACCTTGTAGAAAAGGTAATTCCTCATAAAGTCAAAGAATATGAGAGCGTAGATGTCGAAAAACTTGGGCTTGCAGTGAAAACTCAGGATGGATATCAAAAAGTCTTGAAACTTTGGAAATTAAAAGCCCCAGAAAAGCTCGTGCGCATAACTACTTCCAACGGTGCTAGCATCATTGTTACTCCAGAAACAAAGCTTTTAACCCCTTCAGGATGGGTTCCTGCTGAAAAACTCAAGGGAGAAGTTCTCACAGTTACTGGTCCACAACCTGTCTTGGTTGAGCTCATTCAAAGTCCCTACGAATACGTCTATGATCTGACAGTAGAAAGCTCCCACAGCTTCATTGCCAATGGTTTCATAGTCCACAACACTGCCGCCGCTGTCCGCGATGAATTAACCGGTTCTTGGGTTTTGGAGGCTGGAGTTCTTGTCTTAGCCGATATGGGTATCGCTCTTATTGACGAGATCGACAAAATGAGTGACAGGGATAGGAGCTCTATACATGAAGCCCTTGAGCAGCAGAGCTACCACCATGACTTCGAGATCCTCCTTGCGGATGGCAGGAAGGTGAAAATAGGCGAGCTAGTGGATTCACTCATTGAAGCCAACCGCGATAAAGTAATTCTCGGCAAGGACACGGAGATCCTGCCGGTTGATGACATAGAGCTACTCACCTACGACCTTGAAAGTAAAGAAATAGTTAAGGTCAAGGCTGACCGCGTGAGCAGACATAAGGCTCCGGAGAAGTTTATAAGACTGAAGTTCTCGAACGGCAGGGAAATAACCGTAACACCAGAGCATCCGATTATGGTGTGGGAGAAGGGCAAAATTGTCGAGAAGCCTGCTGAAAAAATCAGGCCCGAGGATCTCGTACTTGCCATTAGACATTATGCTCCACTGGAAGGGAAGAACTTCGACGAAACAACAGCGAGGTTCCTTGGCTTCCTCCTCTCGGAGGGGTTCACCTATGCCAATCCATCAAACGGCTACTACGAGGTTGGATTCACAAACACTGACAAGAGAATTGTTGAGGAATTTAAAGGAGTTCTCAAGAAACTTGGCGTCAAATACGATATCCAAACAAGGGAAAGGCCAGGTGAAAAGAAGCTCTACACAGTTCGGACAATTTCAAAAGACTTTTACCTAAAACTCAAGGAGGAGTTTCCGGAGGTATTTCCTGAGAAGAGCAATGAACGGCCAGCTCGGAGGAAGAGACTTCCAACAAAAATTCTGGGAGCTGACGAGAGGGCAAAGAAAGCCTTCCTCAATGCTTTCTTCAAAGGAGACGGATTTGTCGATAAATACAGGGTTGGCTTCACGACATCATCAAAGGCAATGGCAGAGGATCTCCAGGACGTCTTGCTAAGCCTTGGCATATACTCGTACATCTTCGAGGAGAGGCGTGGAAAAACTACTTATTACAAGGTCATTGTGAGCGGCACCGAGGATATTGAGCGCTTTGCCAAAATTGTTGGGGACGACCCTAGGATAACAAGGATAAAACAGCTTGTTAAAACATCCCAGAAGAAGCGCAACTACTGTGATGTTATCCCTACAGAAGTTCTTGCGGAGCTAAGAGTGGTTCTCAATTCACTCCATATAAATGATGGGGGTCTGACAAAGAACATAAAAGCTAGGCAAAATGCAAACAGGGAAAGAGTGCGGGATTATGTAAAGAGGGCAGAGGAAAAAATTGCCAAACTCAAAGATGCGATTGGAAGAAGAGACGTCGAAAGGATAAGAGATTTCGTAACGGTAAGAGAACTGTCCAAAAGAATAAACGTTCCCTATTCAACCGTGCTTTACAGACTCGCCCGTAAACATGAGGAAACCGTTAAAGTACTAATGGAACTCGCGAATGAAAAACTGAGAAAAGCTGAGAAAAAACTTGCAGAGATTAGGGCCATTGTTGAAGGTAATCTGCGCTTCCTCAGAGTTACAAAAGTTGAGGAAGTGCCTAATGACCGCTGGCAATGGGTCTACGACGTAACCGTCGAGCCATATCATCTCTTTGTCTCCCACGGACTAGTTCTCCACAACACAGTAAGCATCTCGAAAGCGGGAATTACGGCAACTTTAAACGCGAGAACTACCGTTATAGCTGCTGCTAATCCAAAATATGGAAGGTTTAATAGAATGAAATCCCTTCCGGAGCAGCTCGACCTCCCTCCAACGTTATTAAGTAGATTTGACCTCATCTTTGTCCTTCTTGATGAACCGGACGAAAAGTTTGATTCCGAAGTAGCTGAGCATATTTTAAAAGTCAGAAAGGGAGAAACTGAGCAGATCATTCCAAAGGTTCCATATGACCTCCTTAAAAAGTACATAGCATATGCCAGGAAGAACATTCGGCCAACTCTGACTAGGGAGGCTATGGAAGAGATAAAGAGGTATTACATAAGAATGAGAAAAACTATAGGGAAAGGGGCTGAAAATGAGGGTATTAAGCCTATACCAATCACCCCTAGGCAGTTAGAGGCCCTCATAAGACTTAGCGAAGCCCACGCACGCATGAGACTAAGTGAGGTAATTACGAGAGAAGATGCAAAGGTAGCCATAGAACTGGTGGAATATACACTAAGGAAAACTGCAATGGATGAAGAAGGGAATATCGATGTTAGCATTTTAGAGATCGGAAAATCTTCAAGAAAAATAAACAAAATGGATAGAGTGCTGAATATAATTAAAGAGCTACAAGATCTCGAAGATTATGGAGCTCCCAGAGATGAAGTGATAAAAGAGGCAAGTAAACAAGGAGTAAGCAGAACTGAAACTGAAAAAATAATAGAAGAACTAAAGGCCAACTCGATGATATATGAACCGAGGAGTGGATACTATAAGGTCTTGTGAAAAGATTAATAAAGCACCTTCAGAAAGTATAGCGAGGTGAGGAAAATGGAACATGATTATCACGATTATGAAAAACTTTTAGAGAAGGCTTATGATGAACTCCCCGAAAACGTGAAACACCATGATTCAAGATTTGAGGTCCCGACCGCAGTTGTCACGATAGAGGGTAATAAAACATTAATAGAAAACTTCAGAGACATTGCAGAGGCAATGAATAGAGATCCAAATCATCTACTTAAGTTCATCCTGAGAGAAGTTGCTACAGCAGGTACTTTAGAGGGAAGAAGAGTGGTTTTGCAGGGCCGTTTTACCCCATATATGATAGCCAACAAACTAAAGAAGTACCTCAAAGAGTACGTTATTTGTCCTGTCTGTGGCTCACCTGATACGAAAATCATTAAAAAAGATCGCTTCCACTTCTTGAAGTGTGAAGCATGTGGTGCAGAGACTCCAATAGCCCATCTCTGAACTCTTTTTCATGCTTTTATTTGTGTACATGTATTCTTCCGGGCATTTTATGGTTATGAAAATCCTTTTAAAGAGGTTTACAAACTACAAAGTAGTTAACCAATAGTTATGGAGGCAGCTCTTATGAGTATGGAAGAGAGGGTTAATGAGCTCTATGAGAAGAAAGAAGAGATTCTCAAAATGGGTGGAGAAGCTAGAGTTCAAAAACAGCACGAAAAGGGGAAACTCACAGCAAGAGAAAGAATTGAAAAACTTTTAGATCCTGGAAGTTTCGTTGAACTTGGAGCCTTCGTAAAGCACAGAAACACTGAATTCGGCCTTGATAAGATGGAACTTCCTGCTGATGGTGTTATAACAGGTTATGGAACAATCGATGGAAGATTAGTATTCGTTTTTGCCCAAGATTTTACAGTAATGGGTGGTTCTCTTGGAGAAATGCACGCTGCAAAAATAAAGCGCATTATGGAGTTAGCTTTAGAAGCCGGAGCCCCAATAATAGGCCTAAATGACTCCGGGGGAGCAAGAATCCAAGAGGGAGTAGACGCTCTCAAAGGTTACGGTGAGATTTTTAAAATGAACACTGTTTTAAGTGGAGTGATTCCACAAATTACAGCTATAATGGGGCCATGCGCGGGCGGAGCAGTTTACAGTCCAGCAATTGGGGACTTCATTCTAATGGTTGACAACCCAGCCACCTTTATGTTCATTACCGGCCCACAAGTCGTTAAAGCCGTTACCGGAGTTGAAGTCTCTTCAACTCAACTAGGTGGAGGAATGGTTCACGCTCAAAAAAGTGGCCAAGCCCACTTAATAGGGAAAAGCGACGAAGAAGTTTTAATGCTCATAAGAAGGCTCGTTGGGTACCTCCCATCAAACAACATGGAAAAACCACCAAAATTCCCAACAACAGACCCTCCCTTCAGAAAGAGCGACAAGCTCTATGAGATAGTTCCAGATGACCCCAACAAGGGTTACGATGTGAGGCAAGTTATATATGAGATAGTGGATAGGGATGCTAATGGGAACCCTGATTTCCTCGAAATCCTACCCTACTACGCTCCTAACGCGGTCGTGGGCTTTGGAAGAATGAATGGTCAAACAGTTGGTATCATAGCAAACAATCCAATACACCTGGCTGGAGTTCTAGACATCGACAGCTCCGATAAGATAGCGAGGTTTGTTAGAACTTGTGATGCCTTCAACATTCCAATAGTAACGCTCGTTGACGTTCCAGGTTACCTTCCAGGAGTTCAGCAGGAGTATGGAGGAATTATAAGGCACGGTGCGAAAGTGCTTTACGCTTACTCAGAAGCAACAGTTCCAATGGTTACGGTTATTTTAAGAAAAGCCTATGGTGGAGCATATCTAGCTATGGGATCAAAGCATTTAGGTGCAGACTTCGTTTTTGCTTGGCCAACTGCAGAGATTGCTGTTATGGGTCCTGAAGGGGCGGCGAACATTATTTTTAGGAAGGAGATTGCTAAGGCGGAGAATCCAGAGGAGTACAGGCAGGAAAAGATTAGAGAGTATAGGGAGAAGTTCGCGAACCCATACGTTGCCGCAAGCAGGGGTTATGTTGATGACGTGATTGACCCGGCGGAAACGAGGGGAAGGATAATCATGGCGTTAGAAGCATTAGAAAGTAAGAGGGTCAAGCTTCCACCAAAGAAGCATGGTAACATTCCACTGTGAGGTGCAGGAAATGGTTACTTGGGAGTTCTTCCTTGAAGGCCTTTACATTACCATTTTAGGCGTTACAGTGGTTTTTCTAGTGTTGAGTATATTGGCACTAGCCATGTACGGCATTGGATACTTGGAGAGAGTTTTAATTGAGAGGGAAACATCCACTGTAGAGACTAAACCAAAAGAAGAGAAGGTAGAATTAAAAGTTGAAGAAAAACCAGCCATCGAACCAAAGAAACTCACCATAATAACTGCTGCAATTTTGGCGTATCTTGCTGAGAAGAATACTCAACTTAGGCCTTTACCATTTAGGAAGAAGCCTTCTGAAGCTTGGCGCTTGTATGGTGTTCAATCTCAAATTGAAGAAGTTGAAAACTTTAATTATGAAATGGGGGCTTGGTGAGAATGAAAGGCAAAGTTAAAGTCATTGTTGATGGAGTTCCTTATGAGGTTGAAGTTGAAGAACTCGGCGTAGGAAAGTTCAAAGTCAACTTTGAAGGAGAAAGTTACGAAGTTGAAGCAAAAGATCTTGGAATTCCAATGAATGCCCTTCAAGCTCCTGCTCAAAGTGTAAGCGTACCCTCCACACGTGTAGCAGTCCCTTCGGCCCCAACTCCCACAGCTCCAGTTGAAGTGCCTAGTGCTCCTGCACCAACTGCTGCTGGGGAGGGCGTGGTTTCCGCGCCAATGCCTGGTAAGATTTTGCGTGTTTTAGT
>QMUE01000046.1 GCA_003663535.1 Thermococci archaeon | reverse complement strand
CTTTTTGATTTCATGGACTTCGATGATGTCTCCTTTTTTGATGAAGTCGATGCTAATTGGGCCTATCTTAATGTTTTTCTCTTCACCAAAGTAGCTCTTTTCATGGAGGAATTTTCCTAAATCCACCCATTCACTTTCCTGTTCCATCGTGACCCCATGGGAAAAATACCAAAGCTTAGTTGGGCATATGAAGAGATAGTTTATTTCTGTGCCACGAATGAGGAGGTGCTCTTCAGGATAGGTTTTCATTTTGGTCACTCCATTATAGTTTGATTTGTAACAAATGAAACTATAATTTTCGTTATAGTTTTGACTATAATTCATAAATTCATAATATAATCTCAATTTCTTCGGGAGGAATAAATCCAATATCCTTTTTGTACCATACCCCTCTTTCTATAGTTTCATGAGGTATGTATCTAAATAGTTCCAGTTCATCTAGTGAAGGCAAATGATATAGAATTGCCAAATGCTTTTTGAATAATCCCACTTGGATTGTATACTCATTTAGGGCTTTTTTAATTTTTGTTACTTGTTCTATCCTTGCTAATCTATCTTTTGTTTTCAAAAGATTTTCAAAAGTTGTTCTTATATTTGTCGCATCAGCATTAATTTCAACAAATATTTGTACCTTTGGAATTCTTTCTTCGATTAATCTAAATTCCCTTTGAATATCTGTAAAATATAATCTCAATACACTCTCAAAAACTCTGTTATCTTGAGATTTTCGCTTTTTAATCTCCTGGTAGTATTGTTGGACAGAAGATAGTACAAAGTTCCTTTCAGAAAAGTTCTTACGAGTCTGTAAGACTTGTTTTGTTGCATCTATTAGAATTGGATCATAGATATAACTCCAATAAGCTCTGCCGGTTTTTTTATCTCTTAAACATATAACCTTTACCAAACCTTTTTTAGCACTATCATCTCTGTTACATCTCCCTGCGGTCTGGACTATGCTATCTAAGGGTGCTAGATCTCTATATATCACGTCTACACTTATATCAACACCGGCTTCTATTAGTTGTGTTGTTACTATGATTTTTTGTTTTCCTTTTTTCTGTTTTATTCGATTAATGCGTTTTAATCTAAACATTGGCAAAATATGTGTCGAAAGATATATCAGCTCAATAGTTCCAAGATCATAAATCCCATCTTCATCCACACATTTGCTAACATCGGATTTTACTCCTGACAACAGCTGCGTTTTTATAATTTCATACACTTTTCTTGCTGAACTTATTGTGTTTAGAACAATCATATAATTTTTAGTAGGGTTAGTTAAAATTTCCTGTAAGAGTGTGTCTACAAAATCCTCCAACAATACTTCTGAAAGGTTGACTTGTACTTTGTATCTATCAAATTCCTTAAAATACTGCTCATAATCATCTACAAGTTCTTTTATTCCATCTTTTTCAAATACTAATGGTTGGGTTGCAGATATGAATATTATCCATGTATTAAACTCATATGCTAAAAATTTTAGTATTTCTCTAAAAAGTTTCCAGTACTTTACTGGAAATGCTTGTACTTCATCTAGGATTATAATTGAATTGATAATGTTATGGAATTTTCTTGCAGCTCTATTCCTATTGGTTATTAAGCTATGGAAAAATTGCACAAATGTTGTAATAACGAATTCAGAGTACCATCCTTCAGTAAGTAAGAGGGACTGGTTTATGTCATAAACAATATTCTCTTCTTCATTTTCAGAGGATTTATATTCAATCTCTGCTAAATGGTGATGTTTCAAAAATAGATTTGAAGGTATTTTCTTGTGTCCATAAACGACTCTGAAAATGTCCTCTATAACAGAAGCATTCTGATCAATTATGCTAAGAAAAGGAAGGCAGTATATTATCCTTGGTACAAATCCATAGTTATTTTTAATCCTATCTCTGAGCTTTAGGGCAAAGGATATACTAGTTAGTGTTTTTCCTGCACCTGTGGGTAAAGTTATAGAAAGAATTCTATCACTTTTCAAATCCAATTTGTTAACCTTGATAACAACGTTTTCATAGGCTCTTTCCCGGATTTTTTCAATTCTTCTATTGGTTGTGTTAGTGAATTTTTTCGATTTGTACTTATCAACAAGATCTGGAGCTAGTTTCCCAAAATCTCTTTTTGGGAGTTTTGTTTCAGATGCGTCTAATTTATCCGCATCTAATAGCACAGAATAAAAGAACAGAATGTAGAAATAATAATCCACCTTTTGCTCTCTCCACATGCGCTTGATAGTTTTTCTAATTTGTTTAAGAGTAGCTTGAATCTTTTCTTTATTGGAGAGAACATCTTCTAGAAGGTTTCTTAGATCCATTGAAAAGTTTAATTGTTTGAATAGTTTCTCATAGAGTGAATTTACTTCTTCAATATTGTTTTGCAAGATGTCACTTGCTTGAAGAGTTATATTCTGGATATCCACTGTCTCATATTCAGCCCCATCTCCATATAGGTTGTGTATGTCCCCATGATGTCTTTTTATAACAATCCAAGCAAGTGTAGGTAAGTACCAATATTTATCAATGAGATTCATGTTTTCTAAATATTTTCTAACAGCAAAATACCCAAAAAATGCTGAAATTTCCCCATGTTGTGCTTTTTTTGTTCTCAGGGTGTTATCATGCAATTTGGCTTGAAAAAAAGTAGTTGATTTTCCAAAATCATGAGAAATGCCAATTAAATATACAATAGGAATAAATACAGAATGCATCTCTGAATTTCTGAAATACTTTGATTCTACTATCCTCTTTGAGAGTTCTCCTACATTTTGTAAGTGTTGGAACAATGCCTTCTGAGGATGAGAGTTCAATTTAAATGAAGACGACATTTTCATGCCTCACCACGTAAATTGGCTTTTCAGACTCCGGTCGAATAAAAATAGGTTTTCCTGTTGCTTCTAGTATAATGTCCAAAAACTCTTGAACAACACGGTCTTTGTTAAAATATCGAGGTATTCGTTCAATTAAGTATTTTTGACCTTCTTTTGGTATGATAGTAGCGTGCTTTTTTTCTATAATACTATCCACCCTAATACATTCTCGAGAATGTTCTATTATCTGAGGAGTCTCTATTCCTACAAATTTGAAGTCCGCTATTAATGGAGCAAGTCCTAAATAGGGAGTATAATAGCTTTTATGCTCTTTAATTAATTTTGCAAGTTTTTTAAATAATTCCTTGTCTTTTAGCCATACATAAACTCTGTATTTTGGATTAATCAAGAATTCATAGGGTATGAGAGTTCTTGGCTCGTGCCCTTTCCTTTTTATTAATGTAAAATATCCATCTTTTGTATTTATTAACGAAATATTAAGCCTGACTTTCCTAATGGGAGAAAGGGTTTTAATAGAATATTTGAAAGTTTCTGGAGTAAAAAGATCATAATATGAATCTCTTTCAAAGCCTAGAATAGCTGCAATTATTCCTGCCATTGCTGTGCCAGTAGGAATAGAGTAAGTTAGAGGGGAAGTTGTAGATTCTAATCTTCTAAAATGTCCATATGTTCCCCACAGATCAAACACCAAGACTTTATCTATTGAGTTCGCTGACATCATGCAAACCTCCTGATGTAAAGTAGCTCTAGAGTTAGTAATACCCCAGTCTCTCTATTTCTGTAGACTCGTTAATCTTCAAATGTTGCTGAAGATCTTTTCCAAGAAATTCCTTTTCCTTGGCTTTTAGTTTCAAATTATTGTCAACTTCGTATTCAATTTTTTCTATCTTCCCTCTATTTTCGTTTAATGTATTTATAAGCTCTGTAATATCAATGACAAAATCAGAGACATCTCTAATTTCTGCCCCTTCTATTCCTTCTTTGGTGATCAATTTTATCTTTCTGTCCAAATCTCCAATATGATAATTCTGTTCTTTATACACTATTCTCAACAGGAATCTTGGCATTTGACCAAACTTTGATCTTGTGATGAGGTTCTTAGTTCCATACCACATTGCTTCCAGCATCATTTTAACATCGTCTTCAGTTAGATTCGTGTATTTTGCAGCATTTTCATTTACGACTCCATAGAAACAGATCAGTGAGTATGGAACAACGTACTCTTCCCTAAATGTCTTTTGTTCTTTTCCTGCTCCAGAAGCAAACGCTCCTGTACCTTTTATATGCACAACTTCCACTGGGTGTAACGATCTACCAAATCTGAACTGAACCGGACCAATTAAAGTTATTGAGCTTTTCTCTTTTGAAGATTTTTCTATTGGTATTGTAGCTCCAAAAACTCTAATATCAATACACTCCTTAGTAATATTAATGTAAAGTAATTTCTTCATTTCTTGTAATGTAAGTTTAGACTTGTCTAGTTTTTTTCCATTATTATCAACTAAAAAGTCCTCTGCTCTCATTTTTGCATCTTGAATCTTTCCTGGTTCATATTCAATTTCTCTAACGAATATTTCTTTTCCTTTGAACTCATGTAAGTAGTCTCTAATAGTTCTTTTTAACCTAACATCCGTCACAATATTAATGCCTGTTGCTGGGTCTATTCTTGGCTTGTTTTCATCTAACGGATCTCCATTTGGATTTGCCCATTTTACATCATACAAAAACAAAATTTCAGATCTGTTCTTTATAGGTTTACTCATTTTCGTCACCTCCAGAGTTTTGTTCGTTATCATTTTCTGATTTGAACATCCTACCTAAACTAAGTCCAAGAACAAAATAGTAACTTATTTCCTCTTTTGATAATTTCCAGTTGTCTCCTGCCTCTACAAGGTACTTTGCAATAAGTTCTTTTAGCCACGAATATTGTAGGTCATACTCCATTAATTTTGCTTCAATGTCAACTAATAACTTTTTAAGCCTCTTCTCATCTAAGTTCAGACTGTACAGTTTAGTTTTGAAGGGTGTTGAGCCTCTATTGGTATATTGCCAATCTAGCAAAAACCTAGTTAGAACTCCCTCTAAGAATGCTGCTTTCTTTTCTGGTGTATTAAATGCTCCATTGAATCTTTCAAAAAAGTTTTCAATTTTTTCTACTCCCTTTTTGACTTCCAACTCTTTTTTATCCATTTTTTCACCCCCAACTAAATCTAACTCAAGCAGAAATAAATAAAAGAGAAAGGAGTACAGTGTTAGATATTCAAATCGGCTATTATTCACAAAGGCATTTTTGATTTCCCGAATAAATGATTTGTAGAGCAATTTCTTGTTTATTGGATTTTGAGCAATTATGTCGCCTAAAACATCTAAAAAATACTTGTCGTAGACTCCAGTTTCCTTAGAATTTGGGAAAAATTTTCTAATTAAGAACGCAATCATGTTAATTTTCTTACGAGAATTACACTCTGATATGATATGTTCCTTTATATTTCCTTCCCATGAATCTCCAAATATCTTTTTTAAGGTGCTTTCTTGGAAAATACTAAACGAGCGAACTTTGTCAAAAGTAGTATATATTCTTTTAATCCAAGAAGGTGGAATATCCTCCACATACTTATGTATCTCCTCCCTACTTTGATTTTTTTGAACAAATAGAAAAATCAGTGTTACAAAATCCCCTGTTTCTTTCATGAAGTCAAGTAAGTCCTCTTCCATTTCTTTTGTTATTTCATAATACATTTTATGCTTGTAGTTAATAATATCTTGAATTACTTCTTCTCTTTGCTCTAGATTATGGATTCTTGGAACCACATAATAAGAGTATCCATAAAGAGTGTCTTGTGTGTACTCATCTAAAAATCTCCTACCTGCTTGCAATTTGATTGCACAATCTCTACAAATTGGAAGCATTTTCCAAGAATTTAATTGAGAAAATTCTGGAGCAAATCCTGGCTTATCAACACTAAAGAAGTTAAATGGGGATGCAAATCCCCACAATTCAATATTATCTCTTCCACAAATATAACACATGCCTATTCCTTTGGAGATACCTCCAAGGCTCTTTTTATTATAAAGATCTTCTGGGGCCTCCTTAAGAAAAATGTCTTTAAATTCTCTTATTTCTCCGATGTATTTCTCTTCTTCTCTATTCTTGTCTATGAGTTTCAATGTAACTAAAACGTTTTTTCTATCTTTTTTATCTATATTGATTGCTTTTGTTGTTATCTCCTCAATAATTGAATTTTCATTCTCTTTTAATGCTTGCTCAATCTTAGAAAGAACTGGATATTTCTCTTTGTATTTTGAAAATCTTTCATGGCTAAACCAGCCTACTATCCTGTCCATAGCTTTTTCTACCTCTTTTTTGATCTTGTCCTTGTTATCTTTTGCGAAATTTCTCTTTGCTGTTGGAGAAATATCAAATCTATTAGAGGGATGGGTTTTGTATAGGTATTTATAGAGATTCTCAGAATCAAGCCCTTCTAAAGATATACAATCATACCTCAAAGTTCCATTTTTTTCTAGAACTATTGAAAATACATATTTTACATTCTTTAATGCCCTAGAATCAATAAAGATTTCTGTGATTCTTTCTTTGTAATAATTTTCAATCAGATATTCCCCAAGAGATGCAACAGCATCTAACATCTATCTCCGCCTCCTTTCCTTTTTCTTCCTCTTATTTTTATCAACCTTCACCATCCCAAACCCCAAGCTATTTTTCTCTCCAAAACCAGCCCGATAACCAACCTTAATCAGCTCCTCATCCCCGTAAGCCTTGAAAACAAGATGCCATGCCCTCTGGAAGATTCCAGGCTTAACTTCAAAGCGCTTCATTTTGGAATTGAGAATCTCTATACTAAATTCATTCGGTGGTTCTCTTCCATAAATAAGGACATATTTTGCCTTCAGGTTCTCCTTCAAGTTCTCATAAAACTTATCCTCCATAGGGCTTAGATCATACTGTTTCAGCTTTCCAAAAGAAGGCTTTAATGTGGTTACTGCAATAGGGGAGAGCGTTGAATATGTTTTGCCACTGTAAGACCGTGGCTCTTGAAGTGACTTAACAGTTTCAACATAAAATTTCTCATTCCACAAAATCACTTCTGGGTTTTTTAGGAGACCTTCAATAAATGCTTCCACTATCTCGGTAATGGGCGTTGAAAAGTAGAAGAAGCCCTTCCCCTTCCCGATAAAATATGGTGCGCCATTGGCAGACTGCCTCTCTTCACTCATGAAAAGGGAATATGTGAAAAGTTTCGGGACTTTTGGTCGATGAAGAGCGAGACTCAGATCAAGGTTTACACTTCGAATCCGATGATAGATAAGGCCTTGAAGGTAATGTTGATGATTGTAAGGAACCCTAAACTCGGAATTTTCAGAGGCAAGACGTATTAGGAACCGCAAGCTCATACCCCCATGGAAAAAGATAGTTCACCATAAATATTACCCATTTGACATATTTAAGGCTTACGTAAATGGTTCAAAAAGTATCTAACTATTGAAGATAGGTTTTATTGTTTTATTCTAAAACTTGGATGAAATATGTGAACTACTCCTCGCTCACGCAAGGAGCTTCGTGAGAGTTCATTCAGCATCCCGTTGCCAGTAGCCTCACTCTCACAGGCCGGTTCACGCGACCACTACCCCCTATCCTTTCGGAATCGGGGGCTACTTTGCACACCAGCCCTTACGGGCTGTCCAGCCTTACGGCTGTTATG
>QMUE01000045.1 GCA_003663535.1 Thermococci archaeon | reverse complement strand
CTAGTCAAGAGGGGTTATTTCAAATCTCTCATGCCGAAACACGCCGATTATATAGTAAAAGACCTTAAAGAGGCCTTAGAGGTGATAAAACATGAGCATAAAAAGCGAGGTTAAGAGAAAAGCACTGCACTTAACAGGATTAACTGTCCCACTACTTTACCTTCTCTTTGGTCAAAGGGTAACAATAGGATTCGTTGCAACAGCGCTAATTGTTTTTATAATACTAGAACCTTTTAGAATAGTTGAAGAATTAAGAGATAAATTGAAACAAAAACTGGATCTTTATGTAAGAGAAGATGTAATTGCCCTTGTCGAACGAGAACTTGAAGCAATATCTAGGGAACATGAAAAGTATTCCATTGGGGCCCACATATACTTCACAATCGGAGCTTTAATAATAGTATGCTTCTTCCCAAAAGACATTGCAATTGGTGCCATAACCGTTGCAACTTTAGGCGATGCTATAGCTGCGATAATAGGAAAGCCCTTTGGAAAACATCGATTTAAAAACGGTAAAAGTATTGAGGGCAGCTTGGCATATTTTCTAACAGCTTTTGTGATGCTCTACATGATAATAGATATCCCACATGCAATTGTTGGTGCTTTGGCCGGGATGTTAGCGGAGTTTTACGAATTACCCCCGGATGATAACCTCTCAAATCAATTGGCCGTAGCTATTACAGTATACATTTTCAGAAAGATCTTCTTCTAAACAGAAAGAGACTTCATCTAACCTCGATTCTTGCGAAGTCTCGGTGATATTTTCACTACTAGTTGATATGCGTACCATGCATAAAATATTTATATACTCCTCACTACTATCACTCTTAGTGATAATAATTCGGGAGGTGCAAAGATGGAAAAAATAAATTTCATATTTGGTATTCATAATCACCAGCCTCTAGGTAATTTTGGGTGGGTTTTCGAAGAGGCTTATAATCGATCTTACAGGCCATTTATAGAAATCCTCGAGGAGTTCCCTCAGATGAAAGTAAATCTCCATTTTAGCGGGCCACTTCTAGAATGGATCGAGGAAAATAGACCAGAGTATATCGATCTCCTCCGATCTCTTGTAAGGAGGGAGCAACTCGAAATTGTCGTTGCGGGATTCTATGAACCTGTTCTAGCGGCCATCCCTAAGGAAGATAGAATAGCACAAATAGAAATGCTCAAAGAATATGCAAGAAAGTTAGGATTCGAAGCCAAGGGCGTATGGCTCACCGAAAGAGTGTGGCAACCAGAACTTGTAAAATCCCTTAAAGAAGTAGGAATTGAATATGTGGTTGTTGATGATTATCACTTCATGAGTGCCGGATTGAGCAAAGAGGAGCTTTTCTGGCCATATTACACCGAAGATGGTGGAGAGGTTGTAACAGTATTTCCCATTGATGAAAAGCTAAGGTACCTAATCCCCTTCCGGCCGGTGGAAAAGGTTATCGAATATTTAGAAGGCCTCGCAGATAACAACCCCTCTAAAGTTGCTGTTTTCCACGATGATGGTGAGAAATTTGGAGTATGGCCTGGAACTCACGAATGGGTATACAAGAAAGGATGGCTTAGAAAGTTCTTTGATGAAATTACAAGCAATGAGAAAATTAACCTGATGACCTACACAGAATACCTAGGGAAATTCACGCCAAGAGGCTTAGTATATCTTCCAATTGCTTCTTACTTTGAGATGAGCGAGTGGAGCTTACCGGCCAAACAGGCAAAACTCTTTGTAGAATTTGTGGAACAGCTAAAAGAGGAAGGCAAGTTTGAGAAATACCGTGTCTTTGTAAGGGGCGGCATTTGGAAAAACTTCTTTTTTAAGTATCCCGAGAGCAACTTCATGCACAAAAGAATGCTCATGATCAGCAAAGCCGTGAGAGAAAACCCGGAGGCAAGACACTACATTCTCAAGGCTCAGTGTAATGACGCTTACTGGCATGGTGTCTTTGGAGGAGTTTACCTTCCTCACCTAAGGAGAACAGTATGGGAAAATATCATAAAAGCACAGAGCTACTTGAACCCAGAAAATAAAGTCCTCGATATAGACTTTGATGGAAGAAAAGAAATAATGTTAGAAAATGACAACTTTATAGCTACCTTAAAACCCCACTACGGTGGAAGCATCTTCGAGCTTAGCTCAAAGAGAAAGGCTGTCAACTACAACGACGTGCTTCCAAGGAGATGGGAACACTACCATGAAGTTCCTGAGGCAGCCACTCCGGAAGAAGAAAACAAGGAGGGGGTTGCAAGCATACACGAGCTTGGAAAACCAATCCCTGAGGAAATTAAGAGGGAACTGGCTTATGATTGGCAGTTAAGAGCAATCCTTCAAGATCACTTCATTAAACCGGAAGAAACACTCGATAACTACAGACTCGTAAAATATCACGAATTCGGAGATTTTGTTAATCAGCCTTACGAATACATATTAAAGGGCAACAAAGTCAAACTATGGCGCAATGGAGGAATTTATGCGAAAGAAAAAATACCTGCTACAGTTGAAAAGGAAATAGAACTAAGTGAAGAGGGCTTCGTAGCCCATTACAGGGTCTCACTTGAAAAGCCTTTTAAGATTCTCTTTGGAGTCGAGCTGAACCTAGCGGTGCACGGTGTTATGGAAACTCCAGGAGAATTTGAGGAAAAGGAATTTGAGGTAAATGATCCATACGGAGTTGGCAGGGTGAAAATTGAAACTGACAAACAGGCAAAGATCTGGAAGTTCCCGATAAAAACCCTAAGCCAAAGTGAAGCAGGATGGGACTTTATACAGCAAGGGGTAAGTTATACCTTGCTCTTTCCCATTGAAAAGGAGATAGAATTTAAGATAAAATTCAAGGAACTCTGATTTTCTCTCTTTTAACTTTTCACTTTGAAGACCAAGGGTTCTTTCAAACCCCAGAATCTGCAGAATGAACATTTCTCGCCTTGAGCCGGCATTCCACAAACTTTGCACTTTTTAAGTTCTATTCCTTCTAGTTCGGCTTCAAATAAGTGTCTTTTCCTCAAGTAACCTTTGACAAAATTTATTTTCGTTCCGGGTCTCTTTTCTTCCATTTCATTTAAAATTTCTTTGTATTCTATTGTGGTTGCTCCTCTCGCATGTGGGCATTCATTGATGATGTACTCCAAACCAACTGCAAGAGCATAGGCCACTACTTCTCTCTCTGTGAGTCCATAAAGCGGCTTAATTTTCTTTACAAAGGTACCTTCTCCTGGTAAAACCGGGCTTTGCTTAGCCAAATACTCTGTATTCCAATTCATGAGGTTAGAAAGGATAAAGCTGGCCTCATCATCCAAGTTATGCCCCGTGGCAATAACATCAAATCCATTATCATAAGCAAATTTGTTGAAGATATAACGCTTTGTAAGGCCACAATAAGAGCAAACAGGCCTTCTAGTTCTTACTTCCCCAATCCCAGCCCCTAAAAGTTCCCTAACTCTAACTACATGAAGCAGAACCCCTATTAGCTCACACTGCTTTTTTGCAAACTCTTCACTCTTTTCCGAGTATTCACCAATACCCAAATTTATATGCAGACACTCCACAGCATAGCCAAGCTTTTTGAGGACGTAAGCTGTTACAGCAGAATCTTTCCCTCCACTAATGACTACAAGTACTTTTTCACTAGCTTTAAGAAGTTTATACTTATCAATCGTTTTCTTGACCTTTTTTTCGAAATATTCGATAAAGTGATCAGAACATAAATACATTTTTGGGTAGTGGAGCTTTATATATGCCCTGTTCTCGCAGAGCTTACACTTCATGCTCTCACCAAAAATGAGAAAAGGCTAAAGAATTTAAATCTTACCCTTATGCTTCCAAACTCTCGACGACTTTTTTCCAATTGCCAGATTTTTTGAAATCCCTCTCCCGATAAAGGCCCTCCTTGATCAATACGCCTCTCGCAGCCAAAAGTCCTGTTGCCGCAGCATTAACAATATCCCTGCTCAACCCGGCTCCATCTCCAGCTGCAAAAATATTTTCGATGGTGGTTTCAAGGAGATCATTAACCTCAACTTGCATTGCATAATATTTTATCTCCGGAGCATAGAGGAGAGTATGATCACTTGCAACTCCAGGAATTACTCTGTCAAGCTTTTCAAGGCCCTCAATAATGTTTGTAACAACTCTGTGGGGCAGTGCCATTGCTATGTCTCCTGGAGTAACGTGCTTTAAGGTTGGTTCGACGTCGCTCTTTTTTATTCTACTCCACGTGCTTCTTCTCCCCCTTCTTAAGTCCCCAAGTCTTTGAAGTATTGGCTTTCCCCCACCAATTGTAGTTGCAAGCTGAGCAATGCTTCTACCATAGGCTGTGGTATCTTCCACCGGCTCAGTGAGTTCAATCCTTGTAAGGAATGCAAAATTGGTGTTGTTGCTTTTTTTATCCCTCATTGAATGGCCGTTTACACCCACATAACCATCATATTTCTCTTCAACAACAAATCCATTTGGATTGGCACAGAAAGTTCTCACAAAATCATCGTAAGTTTCAGTGTAGATGTGGAACTTGGGATCATGGTTTATCTTTGTTATTTGCTCCATTATTATTGCAGGGACCTCAACTCTAACTCCAACGTCAATAGGACCATGTCTTGACTTCAAACCTATTTTTTGAGCGACGTCACGGAACCATTCTGCTCCTCCTCTGCCTGGTGCTACTATTATATAGCGTGCTTTTATCGTGAAAACATCATCTCCCTTCCTAGCAACAACTTCTCCTTTTCTAAACTCTTCAACCTTTGTCCAGAGGATAAACTTGACACCCTTGCTTTCTAAGTAGTCTTTAATACTCTTTATAACTCCTTTAGTGTGATCTGAGCCAATATGCCGCTGAATTATAGGTATGAATTTCACCCCTGCTTGGGCCGCTCTTCTTTCCCATTTCCGTATCTCATCCTCGTGCCCCTTGTAAACTCCTTTAGGAGCTCCATGTGCTAGGAAAATCTGGTCAACTTCCCAAATAAGCTGCCAAGAATAATTCTCATCCCTTGTAAGTTCTGTTAGGTCTCCTCCAATATCCGGCCTTAGATTTATGGTTCCATCACTAAGCCCACCAGCTCCACCAACACCACTCATTATGTGACAAGGCTTGCACTCAATGCAGTAGCCAAGTTCGTCCATGGGACATACACGGTTTTCAATGTCTCCTCCCTCGTCAATCACCGCAACTTTTAAATTGCTCTTTTCAGCAAGCTCATAAGCTGAAAAAAGACCCGCAGGGCCTGCTCCAATTATGACAACATCAAATTTTTCTTCAAAAACCATATTTCCCTTACCGATGTTTGGGCATAATTCTCTTATAAAGTTTTTGCTTGATATAAGCTTAATGTATCACATCTCTATCCCAATTTTTGCCATGTAGATGTAGATTTTCTTTCTCTCAAATGGAAAATGCTACATGTAAGAGAAAAATTTAAGTGGAAACTAGATAAAGAGTATAGGGGATAAATGTGGAATATTTACCACCTCCAAATAAATCCAAAAATGCAAAACATAGAAAAATGTCAATAATTACCGGAAAAAAACGACATATGCAACTTCAAAGAAAGGAAGAGCTAAGTCACAATATCAGGTATATTTCAAAGGTTCCTGTGAAGATAGTCATGGACAAAGATTTCTTAACCGTTCATCCTCAGGACTCCCTGACTCATCTTATAAGGAAATTCACTAGTGAGGAAACCTCTGCCATAGTAGTTGACGATGAAGGGAGACTTTTAGGGTTTATTACAATGAAAGACCTCCTTCAATTTTTCACAACTCCCAGAAGATACTCCGTTGTAGGATTAGGTTTATTAAAAAAATACACAATAACTCGTGCTTCAAGGGTAGAGGATATAATGGTAACAAAGCCAATAACCATCCACATAGAGGATAATCTCGGTCATGCCATTAAACTCATGGTAGAAACTGGAAAACACCACCTTCCCGTTATCGATGACGAAAAGAAAGTTCATGGCTTGTTAGAGGTCAATGACATTATTCGGCTTATTAGAATCGTAACATTATAATCAGCAGGGGATGAAAGCATGGATGTATTCCTTGAACTTGCAGTGATCCTGATAGTGGCTAAGCTATTTGGTTATATTGCTACAAAAGCGAAGATGCCTGGAGCTCTCGGTCAGCTTATTGGAGGGATGCTTATTGGGCCCTCTATTCTAAACATAGTGAGTTATTCTGAGGGAGTTCATTTAATAAGCGAGATGGGCGTGGTTTTGCTTCTTTTTCTTGCCGGCCTTGAAACGGATGTTGAAGAATTCAAAAAGGTTGGTGTACCCTCTTTTCTTATCGCCCTTGGTGGAGTTGCAGTCCCCTTTGTGATGGGCTACTTCCTATCTGAATGGTTTGGATATGAACGAACTGAAGCCCTATTTCTGGGAGGAGTCTTAACTGCCACAAGCGTTGGATTAACCGTAAGTATCTTAATGGAAATGAAGAAGCTCCGCACAAAAGAGGGAACGGCCATTTTAGCCAGTGCGGTTGTTGATGATATCCTTGGAATTATACTTCTCACAACCCTAATTGCCATGTATAGAAAAGGACATGTTTACATAGAAGATGTGGGAATTCTTGTTGGAGAAGTAGCCGTGTTCTTTGTAGTGAGCTGGCTTGTTGGAAGGCCAGTAGTTAAGGAGATTCTACAGCTCTCCAAGAGAATTGATTTACCAGAAACTCTAACGGCATTTGCACTTGCTTTAGCTCTCATTTTCGCATACATAGCCGAGCAGTTTAGAATAGCGGGAATAACTGGAGCATATCTAGCAGGAGTTTTGATAGCACAAACAGATGAAGCAAAAAGAATAAGTAACAGAATGATAACCGTCTCATATTCTCTCTTTGTTCCTGTTTTTCTTGTTGGAATTGGTATAAAAACAGACATAAGCATCATTCTCCATGCAGGAACTTTTGCAATTCTCTATTCAGTGATAGCGATAATAGGAAAAATAGCAGGTTGCGGTGTTGGTGCGCTATTAGCCAGATTCAAACCAAAAGAAGCACTTAAAGTCGGTATTGGGATGATTCCCAGAATGGAAGTGGCTTTAATTATGGCAAACGTCGCACTTACAGAGAATGTGTTTGATAAGGGAACTTTCTCGATTCCCGTTACTATGGTAGTAATCACAACTATTGTAACACCTCCTCTGCTGAGATGGGTATTCTCGAGGGATTAATATGGAAACACTTATCATGATAGCCATAATGTTGGCAATGGCAAAGCTTCTGGGATGGGTATTTGAAAAGCTCGGCCAGCCAGTAGTCCTTGGGCAAATTTTGGGAGGTTTGATGATAGGGCTTTTTGCGGAGAGTAACGAAATAATCAGAGAATTCTCAAACCTCGGCGTTCTTTTGCTTCTATTCCTAGCAGGTATTGAAAGTGATCTTACAGAATTTAAACGGGTGGGAAAACCAAGCATCTCTGTAGCTGGTGTTGGTGTAGTATTTGCATTTGTATTCGGCTTTTTAGTAGCTTATCCGTTCGTAGAGTTTCATGAGGCCCTCCTTTATGGTGCTATAATGACACCAACAAGTGTTAGTATAACTGTAAGGGTTCTAATGGAACTCAGAAAACTTAGGAGTAGG
>QMUE01000044.1 GCA_003663535.1 Thermococci archaeon | reverse complement strand
TTGGTAATAAACAGAGGGGGTGAAAGCACTCTAATAGCACCCAAATTATATGAAAATGAAGTTGACTGGGAAAGCACAATATTCTGGAGTGATGAGGAAGATCCCTATAAGCTCCTTAAAAAACTCCTGAAGTCGTTAAACTTAACGGGTGGTAGAATTCTGGTGGAAGATACAATGAGGGCGAGCTTTCTGATTAACATTGAGAAGCTTTTGAGAAACTATGAGTTTGTTCCCCTAAGCAATGTTACAAAGGAAATGAGAATGAGAAAAGACGGAGAAGAAATAAAGCTGATGAAAAAAGCAGCTCAGATAGCAGATGAAGTTTTCTATGAGATAATAAGTAGAGGTCTGGATGGCAAAAGTGAGAAGCAGGTGGCACTGGAGATTGAGTTCTTGATTCGAGAAAAGGGCGATGGCATCTCATTTACTCCTATAGTTGCAGCTGGTGAAAATGCGGCAAATCCTCACCATACTCCCAGTGAGAGGAAAATAAGACGTGGAGACCTTGTGGTGCTCGACTTTGGAGCGAAATACAGAGGTTACTGCTCAGATATAACACGAACCGTAGCAATTGGAGAGATCAATGAAAAACTCAGAGAGGCGTATGAAGTCGTTAGAGAGGCCCAAGAAAGGGCTTTTCAAACGGTTCGCGAGGGAATAAGGGCTAAAGAAGTTGATAGTGTAGCGAGAGAATACATATCGAGCAAAGGTTATGGGGAGTATTTCATTCATAGGACGGGCCACGGTTTGGGCCTGGATGTTCATGAAGAACCTTACATAGGCCCAAAAAATGAAAGGGTGCTCGAGAGAGGCATGACATTTACCATCGAACCCGGAATTTATATCTCCCAGCTTGGAGGGGTGAGGATAGAGGATGATGTTGTTGTAGAAGGGAAAAAGGGGAGGCGACTGACGAATGCAGAAAGGGAGTTAATAAAGCTTTGAACCTCCTACATAGGCTCCCAGAACTCTTATATTTTTCAGTTCCCTTTCCTCCACCTCAAGGGGGTCTTTATCAACAATAATAAAGTCTGCGAGTTTCCCCTCTTCAAGCGTCCCGAGCTCATTTTCAGAATGCATTATGTACGCGGAGCCATAGATGTAGAGGTGCAGGGCTTCTTCAATGGATATGCACTCTTCTTCTGTGTATCTGTAGGTCTCAATGCCCTCGAATTTCCCCCTTGTTACCGCGGCATACACCGTCTCCCACGGGTTTACCACCTCTATCGGAGAGTCTGTCCCAAAGCCTATTGGGATGCCTTTTTTGAGCATGCTGTTAAATGGGTAAATCCACTTGGTCCTCTCTTTTCCAACTCTCTGTACGGCCCACCAGTCACTTATCACAAATCTTGGCTGCACCGAGACCACAGCTCCAAGCTTTTTCATTCTCTCTATCTGATCCTTCCTGATAATTGAAGCGTGCTCTATGCGGTATCTCTCTTCTCCAAATTTTTCATAAACGTCCAGCACCATGTCAATGGTTCTATCTCCTATTGCATGGACTGCCATTTGGAGACCTAGTTGTTGGGCTTCTTGAACGATTCTTTCTAGCTCTTCTTTGCTTATATTGGAGTGGCCGCTTGTAGGAGCATCTTCATAGGGTTTAGAAAGCCATGCTGTTCGAGCTCCAAGGCTCCCATCAGCAAGAATCTTTATCCCCATGATCTTTACTCTCTTACTTCCAATATTTCTAGTAAGGCCAAGTTTTTTCAACTCCTCAAGAAGGGAGGGATTGAGGTATACAAACACCCTAATAGGGAGCTCTCCTTCGCTATCTAACTCCAAAAGTGCCCTAAGGCTTTTTTCGTTTACACTCACGAAGCCAATGCTTGTGACTCCTTGAGAGAGCGCAAACTTGGCTCCTTCTTCAATAAATTGTTTGTAGTCCTCAACCGTTAGATTTTGGTTGATTACATCCCTAACCTTCTCTAAAGCGTTCTCTTTTACTATCCCCCTTTCTAGATCCACGTCTTCCCCTTCCTCAAGCCCTATGAGCTTAATTGCCTTTGTGTTTAGAACCGCCGCATGGAAGCATGTGCGAGACAGAAACACCGGCCGGTCTTTAATCACCTCATCTATGTCCTCTTTTGTTGGATATCGCCCCAAATCTTCTTGGTCCCATCCGAAGCCGAGAATCCACGTTGTTCCCACGCTTTCCGCGTATTTTTTGAGCTTTTTCTTAAACTCATCGATACTCATTGTTCCATTGAGATCCAGCATGTGCAGAGACTGACCGAGGGTATCTAGGTGCATGTGGGAATCTATAAACCCCGGCAAAATCGTTTTTCCTTGAAGGTCTATTACCTCTCCTCCAAGTTCTTTAACAATTTTGGTGGCTTTTTTGCTATCTCCAGCATAGAGTATTTTTTCATGTGCTATTACAATTCCATCTGCAACTTTCTTTGGTTGAAAAGATGTGTAGATTTTTCCGTTGACAAAGGCCTGGATCAATTTACTCACCCATAATTTTTCCATTATTTTATTTATATCCTTGATGGTGGGGGAAAAAGTCTTAAAGAGTGAGATTAATACTGAAATAACCGATGACGAGCGGTTTCGGAACTGAAGGGTGATGTGACCAGCTATCGCTGAGGCTCATGTTTATAAATTCGGTCGGTAATCATAAGCCCGGTGAAGATAAATGTTCGGGAAACTTAAGGAAAAATTAAGCTTATTTGTTGATAAAGTTGCCCAGACTGAAATAAGCGAAAAAGACGTTGAGAATGCCCTTTGGGACCTTGAACTGGAGCTCTTAGAGGCAGATGTTGCATTGGAAGTCGTAGATGAGCTCAAGGAGAGAATAAAGGAAAAACTTGTGGGCCAAAAGGTTAAGATAGGTACTAACAAAAGGAATATTGTTGAAAACGCTGTTAGAGAGGCTGTTTTGGAAGTTTTAACCCCTGAAAAGCATGTAGATCTTTTGGAAATGGTAAACTCAAAGGAAGAAAAGCCATTTGTGATAGTTTTTGTAGGGTTCAATGGGAGCGGAAAAACAACTACAATAGCAAAACTGGCCAACTGGTTTAAGAAAAATGGTCTAAGTGTTGTTATTGCTGCAAGTGATACCTTTAGGGCCGGTGCAATAGAACAGGTGGAAGAGCATGCAAAGAGAGTTGGAGTTAAGGTCATTAAGCATGGGTATAAGTCAGATCCAGCTGCAGTAGCGTATGATTCCATAGAACATGCAAAGGCAAGAGGTATCGATGTAGTTTTAGTTGACACCGCTGGAAGGAATGAATTAAACAGAAACCTGATGGATGAAATGAAAAAAATAGCAAGAGTCGCTAAGCCTGATCTTGTTATTTTTGTTGGAGACTCCCTTGCTGGAAATGCCATAGTAGAGCAGGCAAGACAGTTCAATGAGGCAGTTAAGATAGATGGAGTTATTTTAACAAAACTAGATGCAGATGCAAGAGGGGGGACAGCTCTAAGTGTAAGTCATGCTATTGGGGCTCCGATACTTTTTGTTGGGGTTGGCCAAGGATACGATGATTTGATACCCTTTGATGAAAAATGGATACTGGAGAAGATTTTTGGTGAGTGATAATGGAGCCGCTTTTATTTTTTAGGACATTCCTTTATGTATTTGGCACTCTCTTTGCAGTGATGAACCCTATTGGGGCGGTCCCAGTGTTTTTATCTATTATTCAACACTGCAGATCCTATGAAGGAAGGATAAGCCTAGCAAAGAGAACATCTGTGGCTGTTTTTGTGACCTTAACAGCTTTTGCACTTTTGGGGGAGTGGATATTCAAGTTTTTTGGCTCTACAATAGATGCCTTTGCAATTGCAGGAGGGATTTTGCTTTTCAAAATGGCCTTGGAAATGTTGAGTGGTAACTTATCAACTGTGAAGATAAGTCATGAGGAGGAAGAGGAAGCGATAACTTTAAGCGAGATCGCTATAATCCCCTTGGCAATCCCCCTGATCTCTGGTCCCGGTTCAATAACTACCGTGATAATACACATGGCAAAAAATGTCAGCTATTTAGGAAAAGCAGCTGTAGTGTTTGCCATTCTTATGACAAGCTTCTTAGTTTACTTAGTGCTTAGGTCAGCAGAAAAAGTGCAGCAAAGGCTCGGTAGAGTTGGAATAAGGCTTATAACAAGAATGATGGGACTTATATTAGCTTCAATGGCTGTTCAGCTCGTAATCAATGGAATTAAAGGAGCTTTTGGACTCTAATCGCAAGTTTTTTAAATTTTTTAGGTAGACCTAATTGAAGGTGAGAATTTGATAGTTGCGGAAAACTTGACTATCTATTATGATGGGCAAAAAGCAGTCGAAAATGTAACATTTAAACTAGATAGTGGTCAAACTCTTCTTTTACTTGGGCCCAATGGGGCAGGTAAGACTACTCTTTTAAGAGCAGTCGCAGGCCTTCATCAAGACTATAAAGGAACCCTTCTAGTCTTTGGAAAGCCTCCCATTGAGAGCAGGAATGTTATCTCCTACGTTCCTCAAAGTTATTCTTTGAATGAAAGGGTGCCCTTAACAGCAATTGAAGTAGTTGCTATGGGGGCATTATACAAAAGAGGCCTCATGCACTTTAATATCCCGAGAAATCTTTTAAAGGAGGCAACAGAGGCACTGGAGTTTGTAGGCCTTGGAAGTTTAAAAGATAAGAGGTTTGCAGAACTTAGTGGTGGTCAAAAGCAGAGAGTATTGCTAGCTAGGGCACTTATCTCTAAACCTAAGCTTCTCCTTCTGGATGAACCATTATCTGCCCTTGATCCCAGTGCGAGGGTAGAAGTGGTTTCGGTTCTTGCGAAAATAAAACAGGAAATGGGATTGACAATGATCATAACAACACATGATCCAAATCCTCTAACAGAAATAGGGGATAGGATAATGCTCCTCAATAAGCAGTTGATAGCATTTGGTTCTCCAGAGGAGGTTCTCAGAGATGAAATAATTACCAAAGTTTATGGCTCACAATCCAAGGCTATTAAAGTGGGAAAAAGAATGTATTGCTTTATAGGTGATGTCCATCTGCACAGGAGGGAGAGGAAATGATTCCAGAATATTTGTTTAGGGCCCTCCTGGGCGGCATAATGGTGAGTGTTTTGTTGGGTATGCTAAGTCCTTTGATAAATATGCGAGGCTTAGCGTTCTTAACTCATGCTACTTTTCACTCTCTTCTCTTTGGAGCAGTTTTGGGCATGATACTTGGGCTGATTTTTGAAAATTCCTCTTTAGTACTTTGGGTGGCATTAGTAATAACGATATTCGTAGTTGCTTCAATAGCCTTTCTAGAAGAGAAAGGTTTCAGTAGTGATACGGCAATAGGAATAATAGCGAGCTTCATAGCTGGATTTACAGTTTTGGCCTTTGGAGTTTTGTATAAAGTCATGGCCACCAGGCCTTATTTTGCTCTCTCCCAAAGCATAGTCTCTTACCTCACAGGGGAGCTTTTCTTGATCACCATTAATGACCTTCTTTTCTTGGTCTTAGGAGGGGCATTGATATTTTTTGTTATGCTCCTGTTTTATAGGGATTTCTTATATGTGAGTTTTGATGCTGAGGGTCTTGAAAGTTATTCTGGAAATGCAAAGCTCTATCTTACTCTCCTTTACATAATAGTCGGGGCTACAGGAGCGTTGATAGTTAGAACCGTTGGATTAATTACCCTACAAGTTGTTGCTGTTTTACCTGGTGCAATAGCGTTAATGCTTAGTAATGATCTTAGAAAGATTCTAGGAATTAGTTTAGCTTTAACACTCTCCATTCAACTACTTTCCATAATATTGGCATATCTTACAAACATTCCACCAAGCGGAATAGCTACAATAATGCTTGGATTTGTTTATGGGGGTTTAGTTCTCAGGAGGTAGAAATATGAAACTTGGAGGAATAGATGAAGCTGGGAGAGGGCCTGTAGTAGGACCGCTTGTTATAGCTGCTGTAGTTATCGATGAATCAAAAATCGGAGAGCTTGAGGCCTTGGGGGTTAAGGACTCAAAGAAGTTGAGCCCAAAGAGAAGGGAGGAACTCTTTGGGAAGATAATAGAACTTGTTGATGATTATTTCATACTTGAACTATCTCCGGAGGATATAGATAAGAGGGAGGGAACAATGAATGATTTTGAGGTTGAAAACTTTGCTAAAGTTTTGAACTCTCTTAAAATTAAGCCTGATCTTCTTTATATAGATGCAGCTGATGTGAAAGAAGAGCGATTTGGGAGTGTTATAGGGAGAAAACTCTCTTTCTATCCAGAAATAATAGCGGAACATAAAGCAGATTCTAAGTACATCCCCGTAGCTGCTGCTTCAATACTTGCTAAAGTTACAAGAGATAGGGCAATAGAAAGACTCAAAGAAATTTATGGAAATATAGGTTCAGGGTATCCGAGTGATCCTATTACAAGAAAGTTTTTGGAAGAATACTACAAAGAACATGGAAGCTTCCCTCCTGTGGTGAGGAGAAGCTGGAAAACATTGAAAAAGATTGAAGAAAAGTTACAAAAAGGAAAGAATCAATCTAACCTCTTAAATTTCTTAAAAAATCCCTAAAACTTCCAATCTTATTCCATAACCATATTAGGATCCCTTTTATCCACTCCCAGTACATTCTGAGAGAGTTCTCAAAGTACTCCCATTTTATTATATCATAGGCCATTACTCCCAAAGTAACTGCTCCTGCTGGCACTAATGGTGTTGCATAGAAGCTAAATTGAGTTTTACCTCCCAAAAGCCATTGTAAACCATAAAAAGTCATTGTGCTCCAAAAGATTCCGAATGGTATTAAGAGTTTTTTTCTTCTTATGGCGGCATATGGGATTGCAAATATGAACACTGCCATGGAGAGCATTAGGATAGGGTCAGTGGCTGCAAAGATATTTGGCTTATAATGGAACGCAAAGGGCCTTAAGCTTATAAACCATTCCCAGAAGGGTGAATTTGCTGGATGACTGCCTTTGTAGCTCAGGTGCCATCCAAAACTTCCAATAAAATCTGAAAACCAGGGAAAGAAGCCTATGCTAGCAATTATGGGAATCTGCGGAATTAGGAATCCTATTACCGGGAGGAGAAATAGCGAGATGAATATCTTTTTAAGTTCGATTTTGGATTTTAAGGTTTTTATTAGCATAATTGGATAAGGAAATGCTCCATTCAATTTTGTAGCTGCTGCAAGGCCAATAGAAATACCACTGGAATTGTATTTTTCTGAAATTAAAAGATACATGAAAAGGGTTGTAAAGAATGCTACGTGAATATCAAGCATGCCTGTTAAAGATGTGGCATATAATAGAGGATCAAAAGCGGAGAATACCAATGCTATAAAAGTTGCTAAATAGCTTCTTACTATTTTGTAGGTTGCTAGGAGCACGAGTATATTTATTATGGTGTGTTCTATCAGACCAGGCAAACGCCAAAAAATGGGTTTATCTTCTATGAGCATTCCCAACATTATAATATCTTTTCCTAGGAATGGATGTTCTGTGTTGAGGTAATTTTGGATGTTTTCTTTGTCCGGATAGCGAAAGCCCTTTACAATCTCAACTCCATCAATCTTCTTCACTTCTCCTATAAAACTCTCAATATTCTCTTTTGGAATTTCATAATAAACTCCCGGAAAGTTAGAATATGGCTTATAGTAAGTATAATTGTATTTCCTAGCTATCGGTTCAATTTTAAACTTAATTTCATCAAAATCTGAGGCCTG
>QMUE01000043.1 GCA_003663535.1 Thermococci archaeon | reverse complement strand
CTGGGGTGGATACATATAGGTAAGTATCTTGCATACCTGCAAAACTAGCACTTGGCAAATCTTCAGCAGTTGCTGAACTTCTTATTGCTACTTTTGTGTTCTTTTCCTTTTTATTTCACAGAGTTTTTCATATGCTTCTATAATTCCTCTTTCTAGATCTTTATTTAGGTGGGCAGATATTATCATGTTTTGTATCCTTTTAGCGCTTTCTTGTATTTCTGAAACCTTAGTTATATTTTTTGTTTTATCTAAGAGAGTTTGGAGTTCGTCCCAAATACCGCTTTCACGCATAAACTCTTTGAAAGCGGTGGAGGTTACTACAAACCCTTCAGGAACTCTAACTCCTATGGATACTAGTTCTCCGAGGTTTGCACCTTTCCCACCTACTATATTTAAATCATCTTTGTTTATTTCTTCAAACCACAAAATATTTTTCTTGGACTTTTCGGAACTTGACATGACTATCACCTTCTTGTATTTAAATCCACTAGTTATATGTAATATATCAAACTTTTTAAAACTTTTTACACACAAATTGTTATAGAAAAAATCCAATATTGTAAAAACATGAAAAAAGTATTTATGATATTTACGATCTATCTCTGAGAATGGTAACAATTTATGTTATACCTAAAAATAGAAATAAAAAGATCAAAAACTTCATTCTTCAGCCGTGTACGGAAATGTTATTGCGACGTTAAACCATCCCAAGAACCCACCGAAGTATCCTGCTATTAATGCCCAGAAGGCTGCAACAAAAGTCGCACTGTACGCACCTACTTCTACCGGAGGCAAAGCTCCAGTGAAATACACAGCAAGTGTCATAGAAACCCCGTTGAATATTGGTAAAACTGCCTTACCTATACTAGGATTCTTGAAACTATAGACTATGAGACCAATCCAAATGAAGTTTGTTATGATAAATGCTATATCAAAGGCCATTGCAGAGGTTAATGCAACTGAGGACGCTAGCCAAAAGGCCGTCATGAGACAACCATAGAGGAAACCGTAGCCGATCATTTTCAATGCTTCCATATTTGCTCCGAGCACAAAATACTCAGCCCAAACAATAAAGCTAATCCACACGGGGAGACCCCAAGTCCCTAACCTTGTTGCAAGGGGAGTTGCTACCGCTACAGTAATAGGGGTCGCTATCCAAAGAGGAATTCTTTGTTTTACAACTGCCATAACAAATCACCTTTAATTATTATACGTTACTCCTTTATATATTTTGTGTATGTCTTTGTAATTTTTCTTTATTTTTACTCATTATTGTTTGTATTTATTTTAATAAAATTTTATGTTTTTAAAACAAAAAGTACTACTCGTTTCTTCGAAATCTCTTAATTCAGGGAATTAGATGTAACATTAGTTTACAATTTTTGCATGATTTTTTTTAGAAGTTTTAGTATTACGCTATTTTGTAACAATATTTAAAATTTTAAAGAAAAGAATTTGAATTAGAAGGACAGTTTGTAATGTTTCACAACTAATTCGTCTATTCCTATCTTCTCAAGGATACCCAAGGGTACTTGCATTGAAACCTGAACTATTCCTGGAAGTCTGCCAATCTCTACGGCTCCACTTATGGTGACCCTATTTCTAACTTCTTCAATACTCATTCCAAAGAGCTTTGCGGCCCTTTCGAAACCTCTCATGGCAGCTTCATTTATTGTGGGCCCAGATCCTATTATTTGTATTGGGGCAACTGGCTCCGGTTCGATTCCAAACTTTTTAGCTAAGGTTTGTACTCTTTCCCATTCGTCCTTTCTCCAAGGTTTGGCCAAGGGAGGTAGATCCTTTTCTAGTGGTAGCAATAATGGGCCGTCTAGATTGAGGTTCTTAATAACTGAAACTTCTATTTCACTTTCAGCACTTACATCTGTCGTGTGTCCTGCAACTTCCCCATCCCCTTGCATTGCATGGGCATCTCCAGCGTAAACACCACCGCCATCGACTTTTACTGGAGCTATTATAATTGCCCCTTCTTTAACTGCATCAATGTCCAAATGTCCATCGGTAAGTTTTGTATCGTATTCTTCTTTTGTTATTGCATATGGATGTGGGGCATCTATCAAGAAGGAACCAAAATCTCCAGCATTGTGGGAGTCAGGAATATCTACTGCAGGTATAGTTCCAAACTGACCTAAAAATGGTATCATTCTTGAGGGAACTCCAACTATATCAGCTTTTGCAAATATTAGAATTGGCACTTGTTTTGAGTTCTTGGGTAGAGAATGCCACTCCCAAGCATCTTTGGCTATCATCTCAGCGGTTTCTTTATTTACTGTAACTCCAACTCCTAAATTATGGTCAAAGACCATTGTATACCCATTGACCATCTTAAATGGTGAAGCTGGGGATCCGCAGTGCTTGCACCTCACGGCGTCTTCTCCAATCCCAACTACCTCAAATTCGGGCCATGGTTCGTTACATGCGGGGCACTTTTTGGCCACAAATGGATCGCCAACAAAGGTCCCCTCCCTAACGGTATCCACTCCCGAAGAGGCCGCTTTTGAGAGGACTTTTATGCTCTTTATCTTCATTACCAGTCCATCACCAACTTTTGCATTCTCAACTGCAACTGGCACGTTGACTTCGTGGCCTCCTCTTAAAGTCGGAGTTATCATTGGACCCCAGCATCCGGGTGCTGTAACGAAGATTATTCTTCCCCCATCTGCCACAGGCCCAAGCATTTTGGAGTGTGGCCCAATAATTCCGTTTGTTTGTAGGTCGTTAAAAATCTCTTCTTCAGCAACCATTTTGAATCACCAAATATTAGTTTGGTGAACAATATATAAAAGCATTATGTATATTTGACAAAGTGTTAATTTGAAGTTGTCTAAATTTCAATATTCTTACCTATTTGGTATAATTAAGATGGCTTAATCATCAAAACGTTATATCCCTATCTTTTAGGAAATTGTCTATCACACACAATGTCACTAACATTTTATACTCATGAATATTTGATATAATTGGGGGGCGGGTAGATCTACGTAGTATACGCAGTATACCTGAGTTTCGATGTGCTGTAGAGAGTGTAGAAGTGTAGAGGATGTAGAGTTGTTGGGGAAGTTCGTAGGAGATTGTAGAGTTTCTATATTTTTGTGTAGAGCAAGAAGATAAAGAATAGTGTATTCAATATATCAATTCAGAAATAAATGGGAAGTCAAAAAATAAAATAATGGGGTTGCTGGGTATTCACCAGCCTCATGATTCTCCGATCCAGTAACGGAATTTCGCATAAAGTGAACCATTACTAATGGAAATTAACAATAAATAAAAAGTATATAAAATATAATTACCTGACAATGTCCAATAGTTCAATATTATAAAAGCCTTGTAGACACTTGATAATTGAAAATGGTTAAATAAACAATTTATCAGTTTCTTTGTAAAATAGAAGAAATACAACGCCTCCAATTAATGCCAAAACTCCTACAGATGCTAACCCCAGTGGGTAGGATCCTGTTAATGCTATAATAAACCCTATTAGAATTGGACCTATGGTCCCAAATCCATTGCCTAATCCGTTCATTAATCCGGTGGCAGTTCCAACAAGTTGAATTGAAATTCTAGTCTGCATAATTGTGAAAAAGATTGGAGGTAACATTTGTCCAGTAAAGAATATTAAGAAGAACATTGAGACTGCTATGGTTTTAGATTGGATGTGTAAAAGGGTTAATAATAGAATTAGTATTCCAGCAGAAATCAATCCACTTACTATGACGTTCTTTCTGTTTTTTGTTATTTCGCTTATTGAGGATGCGAAAATCATGCCGGCAATAGCTCCCACATATGAGAGAGTAGTAGCGTAACTCATTTCATTTGCGGTTAATCCTTGAGCATTTAAGAAGTACGTGGGTAACCACAAACTTACTCCCCACCAGATGGTACAAGCTGTGATAAAGCCTACGAGAAGAATTTGAAATTCTCTGTTAAATAATAGAGTTTTCATGTTACTTTGTATATTCAAATCCTTTTTTTGTTGTTCTTGTTCTGTTGGGTTATCTTTTATAAAATAAACTACGAATGGGATTAGAGCTATTCCAAGAATTGAAATAAAATAAAAGGATACTTGCCATGAGCTCTTTACTATTATTGGGACAACAATTAGAGGGGTAAGAAGTGATCCTATGGGCCCGCCACTTAAAAAGACAGTTGTTGCAAATGCTCGTTTACTTTCACTAAACCAGCTAGCAGTTATTTTATTGGCTACGGGGAATAAAACTCCTTGGGATAATCCTAATAGAACTCGTGAAAGAAGGAGCATTGGGTATAAATGGCCAAAGATCGATGCGAGAACTAGTGTAAGAGACCATGAGAGTATTGAGATAGACAAAACTTTTTTAGGCCCGATTTTATCAATAAATGGACTTAGGAATATATTTGAGATACCATAGCTAACAAGAAATATTCCCAAAAGTATCCCACCTAAACTTCCTTCTTCAGATGTTGTCCAATTAAAACTTTGTGAGATAGATTTTAATGCTACAGAAACACTCATACGGGCTATATACCCAATTAGGGTGCTTAAGAACACTATTAAAAGCACTATCCACTGGGACTTACGTAATGAAGGGGATTGTTTAGAGTTCATGATTTTCCCTAAACAGTAAGATATAACTAATTATATAAATATATTGCCTAACAATGTTCAGTATTACCTTGTCGTCGTGCTATTGGTGAGAAAACTATTTTTCCGATTTTTATTGCAACTCGGGTAAATAAGATGGCTTGTATGAAGACTATTGGTAAGTAGAAAAAAGTTAGGCTCCACTGAAAAGGCATTATATGAAACACAAAGTATTCTTGCCGGCCCGGTAATCATTAAAAATGGAATTAGAGAGTATCCTGTTTTTGTAGAGTCATATAGAAAAGGAAAAGAACTTGAGAAAAGGGCACTAGAGTATCTCAAATTACAAGGAAAAAAGAGTAAAGTATGGTTTAAAATATTGGAAGGGGATGAAAAATTGTCTTTAGTGACTTTGGAAGAGATTTTATCATCTCTTACCGATAAAGAAAAGGAATATTTGTACTCATCATACGAGCTTGGGTATTTTGAATGGCCCAGAGTTCATTCAGCTGTAGAGATTTCTGAATATTTGGGTATTTCTAGAGTAACATTCCACGAAAACTTGAGAAGGGTGGAAAAGAAGATTATGCGTTATATCCATGATGCAATCAAAATGGAGAAGAAAATATGTCGATGATATCTCTTTAAATATTTTTGGACCTTAGTATAACGTGGGAATAGAAATGCTTGGATTTGGCTATCATGCATTTTTGAATGATCACATAAAAAGAAACAAATGCAAAAGATTGATGGAGATTGGAGTGTATGATGGAGAAAATGCTCGGGGCATGATTGAAGCGGCAAAAGAAAACTTCCCTCCAGAAGAGATAGAGTATTATGGGGTTGATTATTTTGAGGATGAATGGTTATACCAGATGATCTACAAAAAGCTTGAAGAAACAGGATGCAAATTTAAGTTGTTTAGAGGAGATTCTAAGGCCACTCTCCCCCAGCATGTGGATGAGCTCCCAATAATGGATTTAATATTCATCGATGGTGGAAAATCTTATGAAACTGCAAAAAGTGACTGGGAAAACTGTAGAAAATTGATGGGGAAGCATACGGTGGTTTTTGTTCATAACTATGAATTTTCAGGGGTTAAACGAATGGTAGATGAAATTCCCAGAGAGGAGTATATTGTGGAAATAATTCATCCCCCTGATGACTATGCGACTGCAAGAATTAGGAAAAAATAATTTCTCAAAATCCTTGTAAACTTGTAAAAAATTTTTGGGTATTAATTTCCCATTTTCATCTAAATATTTTACTTGGGTAAAGTTTATATTTAATGAAATTAAATTCTACCATGAGTGATCTGTATGCATGGATATATGGGGAAAATATTGAGAATAGATTTGACGAACAAAAAAGCCACGGTAGAACCATTAAAAGAGGAACTCGTCAAAAAATTTATAGGCGGAAGAGGAATTGGAGCCAAGATTTTGTGGGATGAACTAAAGCCAGGAATTTGCCCTCTAAGCCCTGAAAATAAACTGGTTTTCACTGTAGGCCCGTTAACTGGCACAAAAATTCAATCTGCATCAAGGTGGATGGCTCAGTTTAAATCTCCACTTACAGGAACATACTTTAGAAGTGTAGGGGGCGGTTTCTTTGGTGCAGAACTTAAGTTCGCAGGCTATGATGCAATAATAGTTGAGGGAAAGGCTGAGAAACCTACCTATGTTTACATAAATGATGAGAACGTGGAATTTAGGGATGCAGAGAGAATATGGGGAATGAACACCTTAGCCACAAGGGAGTTTCTTAAGGAAGAGACGGACAAAAATGCCCACATGGTCATGATAGGACCTGCTGGAGAAAACCTAGTAAAATTCTCAGCAATTGTGACGGATGTTGACTTTAGAACAGCTGCTAGAGGCGGTGGCGGTGCTGTAATGGGATCAAAGAATCTCAAGGCTATCGTGGTGAAAGGAAGCAAAAGGTCGGAGATTTATGATGAGAAAGCCTTTAATGAGGCATTTAAAGAGCAGATTGAGAGGTATAAGAGCAACCCCATGTTCGAAGGGTTCCACAATCTCGGAACAAACTTTGCAGTGTATCCCTTTTATACCCTTGGGCATTTTCCCACATATAACTTCAAGCAGAAGGAACTGGATGGTGCGGAAAGATTCCAACCGGAAGTTCTCTCTCAGTACGTGGTAAAGCACAGCGGTTGCTGGGGCTGCATGATCAGATGTGGGAAGGTGTTTAAACTCACCAAGGGGCCATATGCAGGTACAGTATGGGACTTCCCAGAATATGAGACCCACTGGTCATTTGGAGGAAACCTAGGCAACATAAATGTAGAGACAATAATCTATGCCAACATGCTTTGCGACTCTTATGGCCTTGACACGATTTCTACAGGTGTTGCAATAGGATTTGCAATTGAACTCTACGAAAAGGGAATTATTGGAAAGAGCGAAACCGATGGCCTTGAGCTTAGGTGGGGAGATCCAGACATTATTCCCGAACTGGTTAAGAGAATAGCCCTAAGAATAGGTATAGGCGATTTACTTGCAGAGGGGACAAGAAAGGCTGCCGAGAAAATTGGTAGAGGCGCCGAGAAGTATGCCATTCATGTTAAGGGCCTTGAATTCCCTGCATATGATCCAAGATCTGCAAAAGCCCATGGTTTGAACTTTGCCACATCCCCAATAGGTGCAAGCCACTGTATAGGATGGAACAAGTTTGAGATAACCGGCGTTCCCAAGAAAGTAGACCCGTTTTCAGTAGAGAACAAAGGGGAGCTTACAAAGTACGTTCAGGACGAGACTGCGATAGCTGAAACGGCTATCTTCTGCCTGTTCCCGTTCAACTTCGAGATGATGACCACCGATCTCTACGCTAAGGTGCTCTACGCGGCAACTGGCATTGAAGAGTTCAAGGATCCAAAATACCTCTGGCTCGTTGGGGAGAGGATATTTAACCTTGAAAGGGCCATCAATATTAGGGAAGGTATTGATGGTAAGTACGACAAAATGCCAGAGAGGATTGTTAAAGAGCCTGTATTGAGGGAGCCTTCAAAAGGTCAGATCTTTGAGGAGGAGATTCTTCTTAAGGACTATTACAAAGTCAGAGGATGGGATGAAAACGGTGTTCCCACAAAGGAGAAGCTCAGAGAGTTAGAACTGGATGAAGTTGCAGAAAAGCTCTAATCTTCTTTTAATTTTTTGGGTGATAGAATGAAGGTATTTGTTAAGTTGATAGCTCAAGTAGCGGAGGGTATAGACAGGCCAGAATTCTGGGTTTTTCTGG
>QMUE01000042.1 GCA_003663535.1 Thermococci archaeon | reverse complement strand
GCATTAATTAAAACTCCAGTGGAGGATTGGTAAAGCCCCCTCTTGACCCTCCTCCCCCAATACTCTTCCTTCTTTCCTATTGGCTCCAAAGCCAGAGCATCCGCTTTACTCGTGTAGGCCTCATCAACTTCAATGAAGTTAACTCCATACCGCTCACACTTTGCCTTCAACTTTTGCTTGAAGAGACCATAAGGAATGTACTGGAAGTTCTGATTGTTTACCTTGCCTAGGGAAGCCCTTTGCTTCGCCTCTTTCAACTCCCCAATCACAATATTCCCGATTTTATTCCCCAAACAGTACTTGATAATATAATTCACGGCTTGGTTCATAAAATTATTCATTACATTCCTCCTCTTCCTCAAAAGCCGAGCCATCTTTTTTCCAAACTTTACTCCCTGCCTATCGTATTGACCCTGGAGTTTGGCCTTTTCCTTATTCCACCACCGGTTAAAACTCTTCAACCACCGGCCTTCAATGATAAAGGCCGTCCCGGTGAAGGAAACACAAGTGGCGAAATTATCAACGCCCAAATCAATGCTCAAGTACTTTGAGTAATTCAACTCCTTCTTTTCCGGCTGCACTTCGTAAACGTACTCCACCTCGAACCAGAGGGCATTATATTTTGGCAAAATGCGGACTTCCTTTATCCTGTGTCCTTTAACATTCTCTGGGAGGGGGATTTCAAGGTACATTACACCGTACTTCTTGGCAAAGTTTCTGCCAAGAGTGAGATGATTCCATCCTCTTTCAACCTAAAGGATTGGTACGGGAAGATTAGGACGAAGTGCCCGTCTTTGGGCAAAAACTTTGGTGGGTGGGTTGGCCTGTGGTAATTACCTTTTTTCCTCTCATTTAGAAGCCTGAAGAAGGAGCGGTAATTTCTTTCCACAATTTTCATGGTTTGTTGAGCCACTTGGCTTGGCAGGAGTTTGTAGGGTTCACTCTCTTTAACCAGGTGGTAAGCTTTGGCATATGGGAGGAATGAGCCGTTCAACTCGTAGTGTTGTTTTGTCACGTAAAGGGTGAGGTTGTAGAGATCTTTAGATAGATGAGAGAGTATGCGAAGGATTTTATAAGTCTCCTTGCCCACTCGCAAGTGATTCTTCTGAGTGAGGTACATTAGCACCACTCATTACATACACCAATAGTAAAAACTTTTAAATCTTTCGATTTTTCCATCCCCACCCTTTCGGAAGGAGTCTTCCAGGAGGATAAAATTCCCTTGCACCAATTTCGGCCTTTATGGCCATCCCTATAAGTTCCTTTAAGGAGAAATCTTTCACTTTCTCAAGTGGAACTCCCATATTTACTTCAACCATTTCCTTCACCTCGTTTCATAAATAAGATATTTGTCAATAGGGCACTTTCGTACTAAAACCTTTCCATCAAATAATAAGTTTAAATACCCAAAGCTATTCATCTCTATATGGAAACCCCTCTTTCAAATTGCTGAACCTAGCCACTGCAACATAGTGCAGTCTTACAAGGGTATAACTCCATGTAACAACCGATAGGACATAAATTACTGGGGCTATTGCTCTAGTAGGTTGAAGATTATTAAGCCAAATAAACCCTACAAACATCCAGGAAGCTATCTTTGCAAGGTTTTTATAGTTCTCTGGAGTTCGAACATATCCTACTATCGCATTAATAAGAAGAATTAAAGAGAATGAGGAAACCAATTCAACCATATAAAATTCCTTATTCTCAACAAAAATTGTGGAGAGTACTATCAATACTATTTGAAGTAACATTGTCCAAGTTGGCTTTACAAGTTCGCTCTCGGAAAGAGAATACGCTATCAATATAGGACCTAATAAAATTGCAATACTTATAATACCTTCATGTACCTCCAACATAGTAACAATAAATCCAAGAGACGTTAATATTCCTCCAAGAAGAATGCACCAAGAAAGCTTTTTATACCCTAAAAAGAAGCCTTCAATCTTTCTTGAGAGATTCCAAGTAAGGAAAATCCCTACAAGAGTTAAGGCTCCACCAGTACTCATGAAGATTTGATAAATACTGATCATGCTATCATCATCCAGAGTTTTACATTTTTCTTTTTAAAGTCTCGCCCTTCAGGGCGGGGAGGAGGTCAGTCTTATACTTATGCAAAAACTATATGTTCTTTTCCAAATACGTAACTTTCCAGCTTCTTAAAGATAAGAGTGACATAAGCTATCCCTAAAAGCGTGAGAGCGCCATTGATTGTCATTATGAACTGATATTCATTCCACCCACCACATCCTCTCTGCCATTGTAAAAAAGAGGAATAAGAGGGCTCCAAGACAAAAAAATGCATTGACAACTTCAAATCCGGTTAAAAGTGTTGTAATGCTCAAAAGCGCCAATATGCCTGAAAAGAGCAAGGTATTTCTAATTTCTTCCCCGAGAAGATGGACATTGCTCCTAAGGTTTAAAGCTAAGATAAAGAGAACAAATAGCGTACCTGTATGAAAATATTTGAAATCATGGAATATAAACACAACAAAAAGTGTCAGAGCTATAATTGAGAGAAAGTACTCATAGTGGATTCTTGTGTCTGTGTTAGTTGAGATGAACTTTTCTATAACCAACAAAATTCCCAGAATTCCAAAAAACTCAACAACATCCAGGTTAATCCCAAAAATAATCTCTCCTACAGATGCCACAATAAAAAACAAGCCAAATAGAAGAGCGTAAAGCTGGTGGTGTAAGATAGGATTCTTTCTGGTGGAGAAGCCAATTATTATGAGAAGTCCAAGTAAAATATCGGGCAGTTCTGAGATTAAAGTACACTCCACTAGAACCACCCTCTCATGATTTCGTATGTTCTAAGTGTAGAATATACCCACATCAACAGGCTTGTAAAGTAAACCAAGAGAACTCCATAGTAGATGCATGTTTGGGGGTTTTTGAAGACATAATAGCGAAGCCACGCATGAAGAACGAGAAACCACGAGGCAAGCCTTACGAGATTTCTGTTAAAACGTGTGCACGTTGTTAAAGAAGGGAGCAATTTCATGAGAAGAATGATGGAAAGAAGGGCAAAAGCACTCAATGTTGCCACTATTCTTCCAATAGGATGAAGAGGAGCAAAGGAATAAATCACAGAAGATAATAGGAGAAGAAAAATTTGCAATGCAGACTCTTTGTCAATTTTAAGGTATCCACATATCAAAAAGGGCAGTATTATTAACAAACTTCCAACAAAAGGAAAAAGGACGATAAAAAGCGCATTAATGGGTGATGAGAAAATAATTCTGGTTGTCCTTAAAGTAAGCATTCCCCCAGCTACCATCAGCGCCCCAACTACTTGAAGGATCTCAAAGACTTTACTCCTTCTAACGTACAGGTTAAGGGTGTGAAATATTAAAATAACAAGAAAAATTGCCAGCAAGAGCATGGCTTCCACAACAAGGCTTAATAGTGTATGTTCATCCAAGGGGTTCACCTACGATAATTTCCTTATTCAGTTCAAGCTTGTAAAACCCCGTAACCCCATAGGGAGACTTTTTAATTCGTATTCCCCTCGTTATTTTAAACCCATCAACGACCTCAACTATATCTATAGCATGCGTTGCAGACTCCTCGAAGATGGCAAGAGTCTTGTCATCAAGCAATCTCTTATCCACCATCGACATCAAAATAAAACCACGTTCGAGAGCCATATTAGCTAATTCAGAGAAGAAGCGCTGAACGGTTTCAGGTGGATGGAAAACAAGAAGAGGCTGGAGGAAGAATATACCAACGAAACGATCTTCTGGAATTTCTCTCATTGCATGGGTTATTTTAAAAAGCTCCTGCGGAGCAAAATCCTCCCCCAGGGTAAAGTAAATAACCCCATCAATGCCCTCTATCTTCTTAAGTCTCCTTTTAAGGCGAGGCGTTACAAAGACGACGGCTTTCTCTTTATTTTCTTTCAGAACAGCTAAGACTATCTCTATCCCAAGCTCTCCGATGGTGGAGATTAAAACCGTACTCCCCGGTTCAATTTCCCCGAGGAGCTCGTCGAGCTTGGGGATGCCGAGCCTCATACTTAGACCCCATGAAGCAGAACTTCTTGGTGGTAAACTTTAATACCTTTACTGGTTATTCTGTAAGGCCTGAGCTCCTCATCGAAGGTGCTTCCTCTAAACTTTATTATCTTAATACCTCTAAGGGTTTTCCCCCGCTCTTCGATTGTTCTCAGCTCAATAACACCGCTCACAAGGAATTCTTCTATGTCACTATCCATGAGCTCTGAAGTAAAGAGGATTGTAGCTTTATACTTGGATATTGTCTTCAGAAAGGTCATAAAAGTCCTTCTGTACTCAAGCTCATCTAGAATCGTGAGCTTAATCATTGTTAGGGGATCTATAACTATCCTTGAGTACTTTTCAGCCTTGATCTCTTCGCTTATTGTCCTTGCAAGCTTCTCAAAGCTAGTTGCAAACTCCTCATAGAGGACATCAGCAAAGATCATCTTTTTCTCTCCCACTGGCGTTGCATCCACAATTTTTATGTTGGGATGATCCAGATTGAAGCCAAATTTACTCATGTCTTCTTTGAGAGTTGAAACGGGCTCTTCAAAAGTGATATACAAACCTTTTTCCTTGTTTTTGATCCCTTCCATCAAAAAGTGCATTGCAAGAGTAGTTTTACCTGCCCCAGGGCCTCCTTTTACAAGATACGCTCTTCTGGGGATGAGACCGCCATTAAGCATTTTGTCAAGGCCTTCAATTCCCGTTGAAATCCTCCCCATATTACTCACCACTATAGATCAGTTTATTTTTCGCCTAATAAATTTTGTCATTAATAAATAAGCAGAGAAAAGAAAACCATAAAAGAGAGTTACTTCACTCAATCTCGAGCTCATTCTCCCAGAGGCCATGGATGTTGCAGTAGCTTAAGGCATAAAGTTTGCCTTTTTTGCTTGTCCTAAAGAAGAACTTAGCTATTGGCTCTGTTAATGGGTCCCCATGGTTTGCAAACTCAGTTCTGCCAATAAGTATTGGAAAGTTTTCTCCTTCTGGATGGAAATAAACTTCAATCCAAGCTATGTGGTGCTCTGGTGTGTTAGGATGGGAGATTTCTTTACCAACTTGAACTTTTATTTTTATTAGTTCTCCTTCCTTCTTGTATTCTATAACAGGTACATGTTTTTCTCCTTTCCAGTCCCCACTTCTTATAGTTCCACTAATCATTTTCAATCACCTCAATCCTCTATCCTCTCAAACATATCTTTTGGAGCCCCACAAAGCGGGCATACCCAATCATCCGGAATTTCCTCAAACTTCGTTCCTGGATTAATTCCACTATCTGGGTCTCCTGTTTCCTCATCGTATATATACCCACATACTATACATTTCCACTTTGCCATGTTTCCATCACCCTAATATTATTAGACCAACCTTATAAAGTTTGTACTCCAAACTAAATAGAGTAAAAAACGAAAGAGCTACTCAAACACCACGAACTTTTCTCTTGGAGCGCCACAAACTGGACAGTACTCCGGAGCTTCATCAACTGCTGTGTAACCACAAACTGGACATATGTAGACCTTCTTTATCTCTATATCCTTTTTCTGTTCTGCAAGCCCTTTTGCCTTCTTGTAAACCTCTGCATGAATTTTTTCTGCCTCTAAGGCATAATGAGTACTCCTCACAGCCTCTTTCTCACCCTGGAGCTCAGCAGTTGCTTTGTAAACTGGATACATTTCTTCGACTTCAAAAGTCTCACCGTCTATTGCTACCTGAAGGTTGCTAGGAGTGTCCTTAATGTTGCCAAGTGCTTGATAATGATTTTTAGCATGTACAAGCTCAGCAAAAGCTATTGCTCTAAAGAGCTTTGCTATATTAGGGAATCCTTCCCTTTCAGCAACATCTGCAAAAATTAGATATCTCATGTGCGCTTGGCTTTCTCCTGCATATGCATCTTCAAGAAACTTCTTCGTCATTTTTCTTTCGACTACCATAGCTACCACCCCAAAACGACATTATTAATTCGATAGAGAAATATAAAAGGTTTTCTATCCGAAATTTATAAAGAGGAGAGGAAATATTAAAGTTCGTCAATGCTAACTCTAGACTTTATTTTCCTTTCAAGTTCTAATGCCCTTTTCACATCTTTAATGATAACTGCCCCAACAACTTTTCCTTCCTTAAGAAATACCTTTGTTTTATTATCTAACCAGTTCCCATTCCCTTTTGTTTCCCCTATGATAGCTATGGGGAAGTCACCAAACTTAAAAACGGTAGAACGAAACTCAAAAGCGTACCTATCTTCCTCATCCCGTATGAGATTTGCAAGAACTCTTGCGTGTCCCATTGCACCTTTAGCTGTTCCACAGATTATTCCGTTATATTCTGCACAGTCCCCAATAGCATAGATTACGAGAAGATCATAAGGAAGTTTCCCTGCACTTGTTATCAATTTTTTCCGGGCTCTATCTATAACCTCTGCTTTAGTCCCCAACCTTAGCTCTATCCCTTTATTTTCATACCACTCAAGCGAATAAGGAAAAAGTTTCTCCTTTTTTACAGTCCCTGCTATGTAATGATTCAACAGGGGTTTGGTGTAGTAAGGAAGATTCTCCTGCTCTATAATAGTTACCTCGTATTCGTCGGAAAGCTGCTTTGCTAATTCAACTCCCCCAGGGCCATTTCCAACAATCAAAAGCCTCATAAAATTCCCTCATGGTTGAGTTTTAGGTAGAACTGTTTTGCATCCTCCTCAGATGCAATTGCATATCCCCAAATCTCCTTTTCAGGCAGTTTCTCCAATTTTTTAACAATTTCTTCTTCCATTAACATTACCCCAATAATATTTTCCATAATTTCTATTTAAGGGTATTCAGAACGATCCTAATAGTTCCCATTCAAAAACAAATGATATCAAGTTTTGGATGTGACCTACTTCTTCCTGAGAAGCGAGTTTTCAGAAAAATATAACACTTAAAAATTTAAAGAGGAGTCATTTCCTAAACTTCTGGATGAGCTTTCTCACACCTTCCCTTATCCGTACTTCGTCTTCTGGAGTGGTTTGACCTTTCACCTCAATTGTATCCACATGGTCGAACTTTGATCTTTTGATGAGCGTCTCTATTTCTCTTCCTGCAACTCCTGCCCACCCAAAAGTACCGAGTATAAGCACAGGTTTTTCATAGTTGGCTTTATCAAGTAGTTCATAAAGAGTGTATCTTATGCGAGGATGGATGTTTGCTTCATAAGTCGAAGCTCCAATTATCAAGGCTTCACTATCAGGAACTTCTCCAAGGATATCACTAACCGCAGGTGCTTCTTTATCCGTAAACTTGTAAACTACTGGATTAAACCCTTGTTTCCTTAACTCATCAATAGCTATTTGGATACTTTTTTCAACAAATCCATACATTGAATCATAGACCACTAGAACTTTTCCTTTCGTTGGAACCCCAGCTCCAACTTTTGCATAGTATTCAAAAATCCTCTGCGGGTTTTTACGCCATATTAAACCATGACCAGGGAGAACCATTTTAACATCATTCACAATACCAAGATTCTTTATTTTCTCGAGATTTTCTACAATGTACTTGTGATAGTGGCCAATGACAGTTACAATATACTTCGTTACATACGGAAGGTACTTCTCCACAATTTCATCATCACTATCATCTATTGCCTCAGGTATTGAGTAACCTCCTCCAACATCACAGCCAAAGACTATCTTGTCCTCAACCAAGTACGTTATCATTGTATCGGGCCAGTGCAGCCATGGAACTGTTATGAATTTAAAAGTTCTGTTTCCAACTTTGAGTTCTTCTCCATCTTTAATCACATAGACATTCTCCTTTATTCCAAAAAACGCCTCTAAGAGTCTTTTAGCAAATATGGTCCCAATTATTTTCGCTTTGTATCCATTCACTTCCAAAACTTTTGGTAATGCTCCACTATGGTCAGGTTCCAT
>QMUE01000041.1 GCA_003663535.1 Thermococci archaeon | reverse complement strand
GGTTCACAGAACCATTATAAAAGCTCTGGATTTCGTGGACGAAGGGGGGAAATTAATAATTGTAGAACCATTTAGAGAGAATTTTGAAAACATAGCCGCGTGGGAATTTTTCGAAAAACTCACGAAGGAGTTTAGAAGATTTCCACAAAAATCCGAGATTCTTGATGCACTTAGCTACTATGGAAAGGACGCAAAAGTGAAGGAATACGGAAAATCTGCTCTTGTTCTTGAACCAATATTGTAACATCTTGCTGCTCTTTTATTTTATCTTGAGATTATTCCAATTTTATGATTTTAAATTCTTCTTAAAATTACTACTCGATATTAGTATGTACCTACACATGTACCTACATGTGTAAAAATTGATGTAAAAACAAAAAATTGCTTTATACTCAAACTTCCCTATCTATTATTGCAGAATTTCCAATGGAGGTGCTAAAAGGTGAAGCCTATTTTTGGGAAGAAGAGGGGTGCGATTGGTATTGGTACCCTGATAGTGTTTATAGCCATGGTTCTAGTGGCGGCAGTGGCTGCGGCAGTACTTATTAATACGAGTGGTTACTTGCAACAGAGGGCTGAGGCTACTGGGAGGCAGACCACGCAGGAAGTTTCAACAGGCATAAAAATCGATGCAGTGACAGGCTATGCAAACGACACAAACAACATGACTTTAATGACAATACAGATTTCACTTAATGCTGGAGGCAGTCGAATTGATCTCAATCAGACCAAGGTCTACCTCGACAATGGCCAGAAGCAGATTGTTCTCTCATATGGAGGTGCTAAGGATACTATAAGTGGAGAAGTGTTTAACACGACTTCTTCGGAGGCTTGGGATGATGATGTTAACGGCACACAGTTTGGAATTCTCATTGTGCAGGATGCTGACAATTCTCTTGACAGCGACATCCCAACTCTTACTACTGGAGACGTAGCTCTCCTTACAATCAACCTCACCGCAGTCTTTGGTGGGGTAGAGCCGAGAACTCCAATATCAATCAAGGTTGTTCCAGAAGTTGGTGCTCCAGGATTTGCTAAGGTTGTTACTCCAACTGCCTATGGTCTCAGCGACACTGATAGGATTGTTGAGCTCAAGTAATGCATTAATTCTTTTGATTTTTTCAATGAAATTTCTTTTTCATTAACTTTTTGGAGGGCCTAGGATGTCATTCAGTTATTTGAAAGAAAAGTTCAAGAAAAAACTAGAAAAGGATGAAAAAGAAGAAGTCGACCAATTAGAGCTTGCTCTAAGTGAAGGAAACGTTCAAGAAATCCTAAAAGAGCAGAAAGAAGATGAAGAAAAAATTACTCTCATAATGAATAGACTCACTGAGATTGAAAACGACCTGCCAAGAATTAAAGTCAATATCGACACTTTGAAGTCCCAAATCCAAGAACTAAGGGAGGAAATAGAAAAGCTTGACAAAACTATCAAAGATGTCATGATGCTCTATGAAGTAGTATCACAGGAGGTCAACCCATTTAGAGATCTGGATAATGAAAACCCAATACTAGAAGAAATACACGAGCTAAAGCAAGATCTCGAAGATATTAGAAAAGAAATAGCACAGATAAAGGGAGACTTGAAGCTCCTTACCTATCATAGGGTAGACCTCGATAGGATAATATACGAAGCAATTTCGGAGGGAGAAACATGATAACCGAGAACGAGATAGACACTAAACTTCAGATCCTACATGGGAAAGTACCTAATGTCCTTATCAAGGACTTAAAAGACAAATTAGTTTCAAAAATGGACATCTTAACACTAGAGCAAGTGGATCTAATCATAAGCAGGGCCCTCGAGAACTATTCAAGTCAAGCAGAAAGGCTCAGAAGGTTAGACAAAAGAGTGGGAGAGATTGGAAAATACCTAGAGGAAATAAGAAGACATTTAATGGACAAAACAGGGCCTCATAAAGAATTTAACGAAAATTTCGAGAGAGTCCCAGAAAGAATTCCCGAAGTTGAACCCCAAGAGGAGATTAAAAAATATAATTCCCCGAAGATTGAATTAATTGAAAATAATGGAAGTAGGGAGGAAGAAATCTTGACTGAGGAATTTCAAATTCCGAAAGATGTTAGAGAAGCCCTAATAAGCCCAACAAAAATGAAGGCAAGATTGGAACATCTTCCAAATGATGCTGTTTCAACAATGATAGCGCTGAAATGGTTAGGTTTCCTCATCGACAGAGCGGGAATACTGAACCTAGAAAATATCCTTGAGTTTTACTATACAATCGGGTGGATCTCCGAAGAAGTATTGGAAAGCCTATTGAAGTATGCAAACGGTACCAGACCTCACCAGAGAGAACCAAACTGGAAACCAGATGACAAACTTACGATTCAAGATCACTTGATATCACTCCTATTCATTGAACGCCTAAGAGGTACCAAAATAACTCCAGAAGTCCTGAATTCTCTAGAAAGAGAACTTAAGATGATGAACAAGATTCTTGAACATGTGTATGGTGTTTAAGGGGATAGGGTATGGGATTCAGCGTTTCAGCAAGCTTTGCAGTGATATTCATTGCGTCGATAATGGCATTTGGCACTCTCTATATCTCCCTCGAGAATACTTATACTTCAATAGCTGAGTCCGTTGAAGCGTACAAAGAAACTTTCATAAAATCCCAGACGTCACACCTTGCTCTACAAGGTGTCTCTCACATCGATCCTGGAAGTGATGTATCCATCTATACAATAACTTTCAATATTAGCAATAACGGTTCCACCCTATCCCCTAAATATTGGGATTTTGTTCGTGATGGATTACTAAAAGAGCCCAATGGATCGACGCTCATAGTGGAAGATAAAACATACCTACTTCCTGGAGAATCCATAATAATACAGACTACTGAGGTTAAAGATCAGACAATCCACAGTCTGATAGTAGCAACTGAAACGGGATGCTCTCTCAAAATAGAATGGAAATGGATATGGCTTGATCCAAATCAAACTATAGGCCAGCCCTCCATTATGGGAAAAGCTTGGTACTGCCCCTAAGGTGATGCTAATGGCGAGCTCAGTAATTTCAGAAATAATCCTCTTCATTGTCTCCCTACTTGTTGCAGGAACAATAGCTGGAGGTCTTTATGTGGTGACTCAAGACTTAGCGGATGGTATCAACACGAGAGGAGCAACAATAGCCCAAAATCTTAGAGTGGACTTCACGATAATAAATGATCCAGAGAATATCCCTCTCTTGGGTGGAGCTTATGTGTTTTATATTAAAAACACCGGAAGTGAGGAGTTCCTATTTACAAGTAGCACTACTATTGTCTTCATTGATGGAAACCTCATTCCTCCTTCAAATCTCACGCTAACACCATCTACCCTTTATCCCTATGATGTCGGCGAGTTGAGAATAAGCACTACTCTTTCCTCTGGATATCACAAACTTGTTGTGGTCATTGAAAGTGGAAAACAGCGCGAATTTGTATTTAAAATCTGAGGTGAACACCATGCCCCGTTTACTTAAAATGCAGATCCCAAATGATGAGCTTCACAGACGGCTAGGTGGAGGAATACCCTCTGGGAGTATAATATTTATAGAAGGAGACAGGGGGACTGGAAAGTCTATATTCTCCCAGAGACTCACTTATGGATTTCTAAAAAATGATATTCAAGTTAGTTATGTTTCTACCCAACTCACAACCCCTGAGTTTATAAACCAAATGGAATCGCTGGGATATAGTGTAATTCCCTTTCTGATAAAGCGAAAACTTCTTTTTGTGTCGTTATATCCTCTTTTGAGCAGTGTTTCCAAAAGAGGAAAGTTTTTACCAAGATTCCTGAGTGAGGGAAGATTATGGGAAAGAGATGTTATTGTCATAGATTCACTACCTTCCATTTTACCTCCAAAAATAGATGAGGAGACTTTGAGACAGTTTACAGAACACCTCAAAAAGTTAAGTGCTCTTAACAAGGCCATAATATTAACAGCGAGCCCAAATGACCTCGATTCTTCTGTACTCTCGATTTTAGAAGAAATAGCTACAATGCTCATAAGATTGCAGGTCAATGTATTCGGAGGAGATTTGAAAAATTCTGCCACTATCGTGAAGTATAACAATGCTATGGGAATTTTTCAGAAGATAATTCCATTTAGAGTAGAGCCCAGGGCGGGATTTGTAGTGGAGATAGCTGTGGTGGTGCAGAATGGCTGAGATTAGCAGAGAAACCTTAGAAACCGCAATGGCAAGGAATCCACACTTAAGAGAATACGTTGAAAAGTTTACTAAAAAATATGGAAAAGTTCCAGAATTCTACACTCAACTGAACAGGAAAATGAAAGAAATAAAATATCCCAACATACTCTATCCAGTCGGGGATCCTCTTTTTGTTCACATTTACAGAGATCCAAAAACGGAGAAAAGATACATAGCAATAGAGCCCAGACTCCAGAATGCCGAGGAGCAGGCAAAATATGAAGTTGTTAAAGAAAAAATTCTTGAACTTGCTCCTTCAAAGGTAATACCTGAAAACAGAGAGGAGTTTGAAATATTCCTAGACCAACTGTATAATGAGGCCCTCCAGAAGATTAACAATAAGGGTTTTTTCTCTAGAAAAAGCGTTAAACTAACGGAAATAGAAACTGAGAAATTTAGATATCTCATAAAAAGAGATATTGTAGGAATTGGGCCATTAGAGGTCCTTATTAGAGATCCATATATCGAAGATATTCACATATTGGGTGCCGAATATGTGTCTTTGATTCACAAGATCTTTGATGCTTTACCCACCAATATAAAATTTGAGAGTAATATCACATTAGCCGATTATCTCAAGGCCTTAAGTGAAAGAATTGGAAGACCTGTTAGTGACAAAACCCCCATTGTTGATGGAACACTTCCAGATGGATCAAGAATTAACATAATATATAGCCCAGACGTTAGTATAAACGGGCCCTCAACCACAATAAGAAAATTCTCTGCTACGCCCCTAAGTGTTATCCAACTTGTAAAGTGGAATACATTTTCTGCAGAAGTCGCGGCATACTTATGGCTTGCGCTTGAATATGGTATGAGTGTTTTCATATGTGGGGAAACAGCGAGTGGAAAAACCACCACTTTAAACTCTATCATTCCTCTCATCAAGCCCCAATCAAAGATTTTCACCGCTGAAGACACTCCTGAGGTTGTTGTTCCTCATCCTACTTGGCAAAGACTTACAACAAGAGAAAGAGGGCCTGAAGAGAGTAGGGTTACACTTTTTGATCTTTTGAAAGCAGCACTGAGATCAAGACCAAATTACATCATAGTGGGTGAGATCAGAGGTACAGAGGGCGCAATTGCTTTTCAAGCCATGCAAACGGGCCATCCAGTCTTGGCAACTTTTCACGCCGGCGATATAAAGAAGATGATACAACGTTTTACAGGGCATCCAATAAACGTCCCTGTGACTTTTATAGATAACTTGAATATTGCTCTCTTTCAGCAGGCTGTATATGTTAAGGGGAGATTCCTAAGAAGGGTTCTCAACGTTATTGAGATTGAGGGCTATTATGAGGAGCTTGGAGGAGTAGCAACAAGAAGTGTGTTTGAATGGGATTCTATGAGTGATAGACATATATTCAGAGGTATGAACAACTCATATATCCTCGAGAGAAAAATTGCTGAAGTTGCTGGTTATGAAGATCCAAAGGACATTTACAACGAGCTATTTCTAAGAGCCAGAATAATCCAGAGAATGGCAGAACTTGGAATAACCAACTATTGGGATGTCTATAAAGAAATAAAGAACTTCTATGAAAATGGCATTCAAGGATTAAGCTTTAGATTGTAGGTGAATATGATGGCAAAAGAAAAAGCTAACATATTTATCCAAGCTGATTTGGATATGAAGAGATATGCAAGAAAAGTATTATTGCCCAGCATAGCTGGGGGTGTCATTCTTTTCATAGTTTTCTCACTTGTTCCCAGATTTGTTACAATTTCACGGGTAATTCGGATTGCTCTTTATGCGATCCCCATTCTTCCTCCAGTTTATGCAATCATGCACCCTTACTCAATGGTAAGTGGGAAAAAAGTAAAAATAAATTCAAAAATCCCTTATTTTGTAACGTATTTTGCAGTACTTTCCACTAGTGAAGTTGGAAGAAACGAGCTTATACACACATTAGCAAAGGAGAAGGTTTTAGAGCCTATTTCAAGAGATATGGAAAAAATCTACCATTTAATAGCAAAGTTTAATCGTGGAATGGCTGAAGCGTTTAGATTTTTGGCCAAGAGAACGCCAAGTAAGGTCTTCTCAGACTTTCTAGAGAGACTCGCATACTCGTTGGATAGTGGTGTGGAATTGAGGGAATATCTACTCCAAGAGCAGAAAATTGTGATGGATGACTACCAGACATTCTATGAGGGAGCACTCTACGACTTGGACATCTTTAAGGAAGTTTATAGCTCTCTAATAGTTTCTGTAGTATTTATGGTGACCTTTATTATTATAGGGCCGATTATTACTGGGCAAGATCTAGTAACTCTCGCAATTTTTACATTTATACTTGTTATGGTTGTGGAAATAGGGGTCTTGATTTTGATAAAACATAAAATGCCGGAAGATAACATATGGGCCCACAATGCAATGAATCCAGAACGAAAAGAAAGATTAATACGAGCTATCCTACTCTCTATCGGTGGAACGATCATTGTTGGAATCCTATACTTTTTTGTAATAAGAGTAAGATTTAATGTGCCAATAGAAATCGCCATCGCTTTGTTTTTGACTCCAATAGCATACATTGGATATACTCTTTCAAAAGAAGAGGAAGACATTCTGGTAAAAGACGAAAACTTTCCATCGTTTATGAGAAGTTTAAGTTCGTCTTTAGCAGCGAGCGAAGTATCCATAGCACTAGTTCTAAAATATTTGAGCTCTCACGATTTTGGAAGCCTTACCAAGGATATCCGAAACTTGAACAAAAGACTTTCCCTCAAGATAGATGATACCAAATCATGGAAATACTTCGTCTCAGAGACCGGAAGCTGGCTCATAGATATCTTCTCAGACATCTTTAGAAAGAGTCTACACCTAGGAGCAGACCCCGATTATGTAGGAAAGGTAATTTCTAGTAACTTTGAAAGACTTCTGAGACTTAGAAGAAAAAGAAAGCAGAGTGTAGCCAGTTTTAAGGGAGTTATCTATGGAGTTACTGGAGCTTTTGCCTTTTCCCTCGCGGCAGCATTTCAAGTTGCAGTTTACATGACCCACCTTTTCTCAAGTGTTCAGCTGCAAGAAGAATTCATCCAAGACATACTTTTTGTACCAAGCCCAGAGGGACTCCAACTAACAAATTACATCCTTCTCTTTATTCTCCTAGTTCATTCCTTAATTTCTGCATTCTCAATAAAAATCGCAGATGGAGGACACTTAGGTATAGCCCTCTATTATTTTGTTATGCTCACATGGATGTCCGCAATAGGTCTCTATCTCGGGGAGTTCATAATGGAAAAAATGATGACGTTTTCAAGCATTTTACTTCCTCTGCTGGGGGTGGGAACGTGAGAAAGTTAATCCCTCTCTTATTCTTAATAATTCTACTCCCATATGCAACTGCACATTCCATTATAACAGGATGGGTAGAAATACCTTCTAGAATTGGGATAAAAGAATATCCCTTAGAGGTCAGGGACGTTTCACCAACCGAAGGTTCTTTGCTTATTGAACTCAATAATAGAGAATACATTTTGAAACCAGAAGTGTTGCTGAACACAAGTTTCTATTCGGTTTCCATGAGCTCGGTATTCTTAGAAGAAAATGGAGGTTATGCTACTTTTAACATTACTTTCCCATATCTCCTAGAAAACCAGACAGTTCTAGCAGGGGATTACGCCCTTACACTTCTCTCAGTAGAAGAAAATAGAGCAAAAATTAGGCTTAGGTATAATGATATTGAAAAAGAACTCACGTATGATGGAGGCAAGATAGAGTTCAATGGATTAACAGTCCAACTTTCTATAATGCCCCCTCTTTTTAATGGGTATCTCTACAAAGGAAGTACCAAATATTTTCAAGATTGGCGGATAAAATTTGAAGATTATAATATCACCGAGATCAACGGAGAGCTCAAAGAATTTGCAAAGATCTCTATTAACAACAAGGAATACTGGATAGAAGTAGGGGACACGTTGAAAGCCGAAGGGATTATTGTTGAAACTAAGGAGTTGGTTGGTTCGATGTATTTGAAGACAATAATAAAAATAAACGGAGCTTACGCGTACCTCTCTATCTCTCCGAGTTTATATAAAGAGGTGGAAGAAGGCAAAGATGCTCAAATAGGCCCTTATATTGTTAAACTCGAAAAAATATTCTCTGATGACGTCTATATATCCATTAAAAACACGTGTGGAGTGACCCTTAAGAGCGCGTGGATACGTTTAGGGAAAATTGGAACATTAGTATCATACGGAGGTTTGCATATAGGGGTTACTGAAGTAAGTAACATGGCTACCAAAAAAGTAGCAAAAATAATAGGGTTTTTAGACGAACAAGAAATACCAAAAGTCGGAGAATATGCATTTGCAAATGTTTCTTTCTTAACCCCCTCAAGG
>QMUE01000040.1 GCA_003663535.1 Thermococci archaeon | reverse complement strand
TCAAAAGCAGGAGCTGGATTGAAAATGTAGTAGAATTTCAAAAAACGGAGGAGCTCATGGCCAATGTAACCATGTGGATAAAGAAAAACGGGTTCAACACTGTTGGAATGGAGTTCAGTGTTGAGAGAGATGCATATATTTTGTTCTACGAGCTCTTCAAAAAGCTAAACCCTGGCATTGAAATTGTCGATGTAAGGGGACTTTCTATGGAGCTTAGAATGATAAAGGATGAGTGGGAGCTTGAAAATATAAGAAAGGCCGGAAAGATAGCGAAAAAAGGAATGAAAGTGGCAGAGGAGGAAATAAAGCCCGGAAAAAGCGAGCTTGAAGTTGCTGCGGAAATTGTGAGGGAACTCATGATTAATGGAAGTGAAGAGCCCAAGGTATACGTTTCTGCCACTCCGAGGGCCCATGCAGAGCCCTTCAGAGATGTAGAGATTAAAGAGGGAAAAGTTGTAACGGTGGTTATTGGAGCCGATTGGGATCACTACTATGTTAACATGTCCCGTTCTTTCCCAGTTGGCAATATAAATGAAAGAGCTAAGCTGGCACTCAGTGCTATGGAAGAAGCTTATACAAAAGCTGTAGAACTGACAAAGCCTGGGATTAAGTTTATTGCCGTTGAGAGAGAACTCGAAAAAATATATCGGGAGAGGGGCCTTATTGATGCATATATCACTGGCTACGCGCATGGAGTTGGTTTGCTTATCGAGGAAGACCCAATAACGACCATAGTTGTCCCCCATAGGGCGATGGAAGTTAAGGAGAACATGGTACTTGCAATGGTTCATGCTCCGCTCATGATCCCCGAGGGAGCTGTGAAAGAGGAAGATACTTTTATAATGAGCAAAAAATTGGAAAACGTGACGAAATACTAAAAGTTAGAACACTCCTGTCCCAATCCCACAGATCTTCGCAAATGGACATATAGAACAGTCTTCAGTGTATGGTTCTAAAGGAGGTTCACCTTTGATGGCTTTTGTAATCTCCTTAGCTCTCTCCATATCTTCGTCATCGCCCTCTAGGACAAGAGTAACGCTTCCTTCTGCGCCTCCGGCTCCTCCAGAGGCTATGGGGATTGCATCAACGTTAGCTAGGATGTCATAGGCCTCCACTTCCGTAACTGGAATGGCATGTGGGATTGGAACTAGTGCAGCATAAAGGCCTGTTCCCCAATCAAAAGAATGAATCCCTGTAAGTTTGGCACTAATCTCAACTGGTGTAGGAGTGAACTTCTCAAGGCTTATTGGGGTTATCGTAATGACTCCCTTTGTTATCGTCCAACCATATGTTTTGCCAATTGTCCCTCCATCAGAGGCTGCAGCAAAAACCGCAACATTCCAATTAACGTCTATGGCATTTGCTCCTTTGATGAAAACATCTTCTGGTCCCATTTCTTTTAAGGCCTCAAGTGGGTCATCAAATGGCTTCCCTTTGTAAAGGACGAGATGTTTTGGCCATGTGGCCTTTGCGGTAACACAGGTTCTCCCTTTGCTTATTGTTCCAACAGTCCACTTTTCTTTTTCAATTTTCTCTTCTAAGATTTCCTCGGCAATGTAAGCAGCTGTGGTTCCGGTTGCTATGTAAACAAAACCGTTTTTAAGGGCATTTTGAACTTCATCAAGGGCAACAACAGATTTGGCAATTAAGCGTTTGCTTTCACTTGGGGTAAGGGTTACAAGGGCTCTTTTCATGAAAATCACCTCATTAAATTTTGTATCTTAACTTTATTAAAATTGTGGAAAAGTGAGTTGAAAGGTCTTTCTTGGAGGATTTTTCTAATGAACTACCCTCGCCCTTTCGGGTGGGTTCCCCCGCCCTAGTAATCAAATCCTTCAAGTTCTGCTATCCTCTTGTTTACCGAGTTCTTTTGAGTTTTTTGATTCAGGGAAGAAATCTCTCATCACCCTCGGCTATTGCTTTTTCTATCGGGCCGAAGGCTGATGTGGAGACCAAGAGGGAGCTCGTGAGAAGAATAACCTAAGTTGTTAGGGAAGTTTATAAGGTGCACCACGTGAGTGTGATAATCCATGAGGTCGAGCTTGAGAATGTTGGGGTTGATGGAGAACTTCTCGCTGACACAATAGCAAGAAGGAAAGGATGAGTCAAGGATTTGTAGATACTTTTTTGCTTTTGTCTTTCCCTCTCGCCTTCGAACAGTAAAAAGAAAGGAGTTCAGGGCAAAGTAATGTTTTTGGTTTCTGAGAAGGTCCTTTTAAAGCTCCTTACCCTCAACCTCCCCCAGGTGAAGCCCGTAACCGCTGCTACCATGTTGCCTATTACTATCCCGAGCCACACCCCTTTGAGCCCGAGGGAAGTGTAGTGCACGAACAGGTAGGCAAAGCCCACCTGCATGATTAAAGTTCTGAAGACGGTTAAAACAAGCGACTTTTCCCCTTCTCCTATTCCTTGGAACATGGCCGAAGTCATCATGCCGAAGGGTGTCAAAACCAAAAAGATGGGGAGCGTTCTAAGGGCGGAGATTAACTCCCCCTTTATTGCCTGAGCGGACTCGGAGTATGTGAAGAGATAAGCCACCTGAGGTGCGAAGAGGATTACAAAGGCAACCACCCCAAGTTCTATCAGGAAAGCAAGTTTTATGGCGTAGAGGTATGCCGTTTCGAGCTTCTCGATGTTTCTCTCTCCATATGCAGCTCCGGTAACTGCGGTGGTAGCGGCAGCCATGCCGAGTATGGGCACTATTCCAAGCATTGTGACACGCCAGGTGCCCGTGAAGACGGCAATACCTCTTTCTCCACCCGCCATTATTGCCACACTGTTGAGGAAGAACATTGCTATTGACATGGAGAGCTGGGAGAGCGAGGATGGAAGCCCAACGCGCAGTATGTCTTTAAGGATTTCTCTACTCGGCGAGAAGTCCCTGAGCGTTATGTCCACATAAGTGTCTCTCTTGATAAAGAGCCAGTAGGCGATGAAGAGGAAAGTTACGATCATAGAGAGCAGAGTTGCATAAGCGGCCCCAACAACGCCGAAGCCGAGGGTGTAGATGAATATCGGGTCAAGGACTATGTTAAGGCCCGAACCGAGTACCATCGCGAGCATAGCCCTGTTTGCATCCCCTTCTCCTCTCAGGATGCCGTTTCCAACGTTGTTGAAGACAATTACAAAGGCCCCTATGAGGAGCACCCTCGAGTACTCTATGGCGAGCTCAACCGCTTCCCCCTTCGCACCCATGGAGCGAAATAGCGAGTCTATCGTGGGGAGCATGGTGATGGTTATGGTCACTCCAAGAAGCAGCGAGAGGATAAAGGAGTGTATGGCCACATTATCGGCTCCCTCCTTATCTCTGGCCCCTATTCTCCTCGCTATCGCGGAGCTTGCGCCTATGCCCAAGCCAGAGGCGAGAGAGATTATTCCCATGAAGACTGGAAAGAAGAGCCCCACCGCGGCCAGAGCATTGGGGCCGAGACCGGAGACCCATATTCCATCGGCGAGGTTATATACCGTCTGAACTGACATGCCTATCATCATTGGAATGGAGAGCTTGATTATGGCCTTTTTCGGGTTGCCTCTCAAAATCTGTACGCCCTTTGTCGTTTTTTCGCTCATTCACTTCCCTCCAATCCTTTTATCGCCTTTTCAAGGAGAAGCAAGAAATTGGATTTCTCTTGGCTGCTCATTTCCGAGAGCATGCTCTCCTCAAGTTCTTTCCCCGCCTTTTCAATGGCCTTGAGCATCTCAAGGCCCTTATCTGTGAGCTTCACGCTGTAAACCCTTCCTCTACGCTCCCTCCTTACAATCCCCTTTCTCTCAAGGGAGGAGAGCACTTTTGAGACCGTTGATTTAGAAACGTTCATTTCTCTCAGAAGATTGCCCTGGGTCTTTGCCCCTTTGAGGTGTACCAGAGCTTTGAACTCAAGAAAAGTAACACCTAACTCCTCAAGTCTCTCCTCGAAGGCCTTTCTCATGGTCCAGTAGAGCTCCGATATGAGGTCGCATGCCCTCTCACCTTTTGCAGACATAGTTTCAATTGAAACTTTAGAATTTAAAAACTTTTTCAGAAACACATATTAATCACAATGACCATTTTAACTGGGGGATATTCATGAAAACGCTCGTTGTGTTCTATTCACGGAGTGGAACAACTAAAAGAGTCGCTCAGGAGGTTACTAAAGCTCTCAATGCGGATGTTGATGAAGTCATAGACAAAAAGTCCCGCAAGGGAATTCTCGGCTTTCTAAGGGCGGGTTACGACGCAACGAGGGGTAAAACCACGGAGGTAGGGTTTGAGAAGGACCCCTCTGACTACGACCTCGTGATTGTAGGAACACCCGTCTGGAACGGCCGCGTGACTCCGGCCATAAGGACGTATCTCCTGCGGAACCGGGAGAAGATTAAAAACGCTGCCTTTTTCTCCACGTGTGCTGGAAGGCCTGGAAAGTGCCTTGAGCAGATGGAGGAGCTCTGGGGAAAGAAGCCTATCCTTAGGAAGGTTTTAATTAGGAAAAGGCTCGATGAAGGAACGGAAGAGCTCGCAGAGGAATTAAAGAAGTTTGTGATTATTTCATGAGCAGTTGAACAAGGTACATGTATTTTCTCTCTTGCAATGATTAAATTCATAAAGCCTTTTTCGTATTCCTTTCGGTGAGAGGTATGATGGATTTCTCAAGACACTTTCCGATCATTGGTATAGAGGGTCAAAGAAAACTGAGCGAGAGCACGGTTGGAGTAGTTGGTGCTGGAGCATTGGGGAGTTGGGAAGTCTATTTCCTCCATAAACTTGGAGTTGGAAAAATCGTTGTAGTAGATCGAGACTTTGTAGATGATAGTGACCTCCCTAGAACAATTTATACTAAAGAAGATATCGGCAAACCGAAAGTTGAGGTTTTAAAAGAGAAGTTTGGTGTCGAGGGGTATTTTGAAGATCTAAATCCAGCAACAATAGGAATTCTTGAGAAAGTAGATTTAATAATCGATGGGACTGATAATATTTATACTCGTCAGATAATAAACGACTATGCCGTAAAGAATAACAAACCATGGATTTATGTGGGGGTCCTGAGTACATATGGTAATATAATGCCAATAATTCCCGGAAAAACTGCCTGTTTTAGGTGTTTTATGCCAAAACTCCCTGAGAGGCCAATGCCAACATGTGCCGTCGCTGGAGTAATGAGCTATGTTCCTTCATTAGCAGCTTCTGTAGCAGTTGGTCTTGCTGCAAAGATCCTTTTGGGGGAGGAAATTAAAAGTGAGTTAATATTCTTTGATACGAAAACACTTGAGTTTGAAAGGGTTGAAGTTCCTAGAAGAGAAGAATGTCCAGCTTGTGTAAAGAGAGAATTTACATTCTTGGAAAAACATATGAAAATTGAAAGACTTTGTGATGGTTCAATTCAAGTTACACCTCCAGAGAAAATGAATGTAAATTTGGAAGATCTTGCGGGGAGGCTTGAAAAACTTGGGATAGAGTATCTTAAAACTTCTCAGTTTCTCCAGTTTGAAGATGATGAATATGAGATACTAATCTTTAAAAGTGGGAGGATGGTCATAAGAGGAGCTGAGGGAGAGAGAGAAGCAAAGAATTTATTTGCGCGTTATTTAGGTGGTTGAAGTGATAATAGTTAGATACGGAGAAATAGGAATAAAGCGTGGAAAAAGAAAGGAATTTGAGAGAAAACTCGCAAAGAACATTGAAAAGGCCTTGGAGAGGAAGGGGATAACTGGGAAAATTAAACTTATACGGGGGAGAATTCTTGTTGATGCTCCAAATGAGGCTGCAGAAATTATAGCAAAAGTTCCAGGTGTTGTTTCGGTTTCTCCAGCGGAGGTTATGGACTATAACGAGATCCCAAACTACCTTAAAGAGGCTTTAAAAGGGAAATCACCAAGAAGTTTCAAAGTTGAGACACAAAGGCTTGATAAAACGTTTCTAAGGACCTCTATAGAGGTGAATAAAGAAGTCGGAGCATTTGTTGTAAATGAATTTGGTTGGAAAGTGGATTTGGAGAATCCTGAACTTGTTATTGGAATCGAGATTATTGGTGGGAAGGTATATGTATTCTTTGAGAAGATTAAGGGGGTTGGAGGTCTTCCCGTTGGAACTCAGGGAAAGGTAGTTGTTCTTTTAAGCGGGGGAATAGATTCTCCTGTTGCAGCTTTTCTTATGCTTAAACGGGGCGCTGAGATAATTGCCGTTCATTTTGACCAAAGAATGAATGCGAGAAAGGTTGTTGAAAAAGTAGTGGAAATTTTGAATGATTACTCCCCAAGCCCTATAGAGTTAATAGTTGAAAACCACTTTGAGATTCTCAAACCTTATGTACTTACCTTAAATAAACTTGGCCGGAGAGAATGGACTTGTGTAGTTTGTAAAGTCGCTATGCTAAGAAGAGCGGCAGAAATAGCAAGAGAGAGGGGAGCACTTGCAATCGTTACAGGGGATTCTCTTGGTCAAGTTGCCTCACAAACTTTAACAAATCTTTACTTTGAAACGATGAGTGTGGATTTTCCGATACACAGGCCACTTATTGGTTTGGACAAAGAGGAGATTGTGGAAATAGCTAGAGAGATAGGGACTTATGGGGCATTTCTTGAATATCCCTACTGTGATTGCCCGTTCAGGCCAGAGAGAGTTGTCACTCAAGGTAAACTTGAAGAGTTTGAGAGAATCCGAAAAGAGTTAAAAAAGGAGAAGATACTTTGAAGTGAACACTTAAATAGTTGGAAAAACAAATAGCTTTGGTGATAGGATGTGTTGACTGAAAAGATGTTGAAAGCTTTAAACGAGCAACTTAATAGAGAAATGTATTCAGCATACCTTTATTTCGCCATGGCGGTCTATTTTGACGATCTAAACTTTGAAGGCTTTTCTAGTTGGATGAAAGCTCAGGCAGAAGAAGAAGTTGGGCATGCATTAAGGTTTTATAATTACATCTATGACAGAAATGGCAGAGTGGAACTTAAAGAAATTCCTCAGCCTCCAAAAGAGTGGGGATCTCCAATTGAAGCTTTTAAAGCGGCTTACGAGCATGAACAGTTCATAAGCAAGTGTATAAATGAATTGGCTGCACTAGCAGAGGAGGAGAAGGACTATTCAACCAGGTCTTTCCTTGAGTGGTTTATTAATGAGCAGGTTGAAGAAGAGGCCAGTGTAAAGAAAATTCTCGATAAGCTTAGATTTGCAGAAAACAGCCCCCAAATACTGTTTATATTAGATAGAGAGCTTACATCCAGAGGGCCAAAGTTACCAACTCTTTTAATGCAGGAAGAGGAGTGAGATCTTCCAATTCTGCACTTCTTTATTTCATGCTTTTGAGCAAAGTTTTTGAGTACCTGTATTTCTTCTGTTATTACCCATTTTTGAGTAGAAAACTTTTAAAAATACTTTCTCTTACACAAAAATGTACCGATAATGGACGGTGATGGTCATGTTAAAAGCTGAGAACCTAAGGGTAAAAGTAGAGGACAAGGAAATTCTCAAAGGTATTAACCTCATTGTTGATGATGGAGAGCTTCATGTTGTAATGGGTCCTAATGGGAGCGGGAGATCAACACTAGCCTTAACAATAACTGGTCATCCCAAGTATCAGGTGATAAATGGGAAAATTATTTTTGATGGAGAGGATATAACTAACTTACCTCCTGAGGAAAGGGTTAGAAGAGGTGTTTTCTTGAGTTTTCAACATCCTGTTGAAGTAGAGGGAGTGAAGGTTATTCAATTCTTGCAAAGGGTGTTAAAAAACCTCAAAAACCTTGATGAAATTCAAGCTTATGAGGTCATTTTCAACGCTGTTCAAGAGCTTGGTTTGGACAATTCAATGCTTACGCGATTCTTAAATGTCGGCTTTTCTGGTGGTGAGAGGAAAAAGTTAGAGATGTTGCAGGCCTATCTCGTTAAACCAAGGCTCCTCATTCTTGATGAACCAGATAGTGGAGTTGATGTCGATTCTCTTAAGGTTATTGCAGGGATTATAAATAAGCTTCACGAAGAAGGGACTGCAATTTTACTTATAACACATTATGGTAGGATTTTGGAGCATTTAAAACCCCACAGAGTTCATGTGATCAAGGACGGAAAAATAGTTGCATCTGGAGGGATTGAACTGGTTAAGACTATCGAAGAGAAGGGTTTTGTGGCGGTGGAGGCATTATGAGCGAGAGATCCAGGCTTGAAGAAATTCTAAAAGCTGGCTCGTTAGAAGAGATTCTTGGAACTGCAGTACCTTACCCTAAAGAAATTGAGCTCAAAGGGAAAATAAGTAGAAGTATTATTGAAGAACTTTCAAAAATAAAAAATGAGCCAGAGTGGATGTTTAGACATAGACTTAGAGCATTAAAACTCTTTGAAAAATTGCCTATGCCAAAGTGGGTTGTGGGTATTGAAGAACTTGATCTCGAGAACCTTGTTCTATACACGAAACCCGAGCTTGAGAAGGAAGTTAAAGATTGGGACGATTTACCAGAAAACATAAGGAGAACCTTTGAGAGGTTGAATATTCCTGAGATAGAGAAGAAATTTCTTTCCGGTTTGACGGCAGTTTTTGACAGTGAGAGTGTTTATTCTCAGCTTAAAGATGAATTTGAAAAGAAAGGAATAGTCATGCTTCCTATGGAGGAGGCCGTTAGAAAATATCCGGATGTAGTAAAACGCTAT
>QMUE01000039.1 GCA_003663535.1 Thermococci archaeon | reverse complement strand
CGTTTATATTTGACGTTGCATATAGTTGTTTGGTGAACCCCATGAAATACAGCAAGCTTGCTGTAAAAATTCTGGAATATGAAGGAAAGGAGATATACTATGACCCAGTTTATCATGGCAGAACTCTAAAGATTCTTGGCATCGATGATGATCCTACAAGGGTTATAGATTACATTGGGGATCAATTTCTCGAAAAAGAATATGGGTTAATTTTCTTTGATACAAGAGGCAAGTATCCCAAGGAGAAATTTGATACCGTGATAGAAGTTGGAGATAACAAGCCCACAGGCCTTGATCCTATAAAGATGGCTAGAAAAGGCCTTTTGAAGGATTTTTACAGTGCAGCAACAATAATCCAGACAATATATGGATTAGATCGCTCCCTTACAGATAAACTCTATGCTGATATCTTGGGTGGCAAAATTAAAAGCGTAGCCGATGTGGCAAAATCAAAAGAACACTATGGAGAGGTCATAAGGGAAGTATATACTTCCCTTGATGAAGCCTTCTTTAAGGGCAAACCTCCTGAGTTTAGCAAGAGCATTTTGGTTGACTTTAGCAACGCTCACAACATAACACTGGTAGGAATGGCATTTTTGATTCTTGCAGCAGCAGTTAAAGATAGGAGAAGTACATTAATTGGGATTGATGATGCGGCGGTTCTCTTTTACACGACTCCTGGAAGTGCAGCTATTCCCTTATTGACTCAACCCATGAGGGGGAGGGTTACGGTTTTGGGTTCTAGATATGCTGTGGAAAACATCCTTAACATACCGGGGCCAACTTTAGTCCTGTACAACGATCCGGATGTGCAGAGCATAATTTATGAGGCAAATAGAGTTCCGCAAGGGGACATGAGGAAGCGCGTTCTTAAAGGAGAAGGAGCGTTTGTCTGGAGAACAACACAGACTCTGGACGTTGAATTTGGTAAACTTCCATTTGAGGGGTGAGTAATGAAAATTACAGTGCTTTTTGAAAATCATGCCGGGTTTAAGAAGGGCCTTCTTGGATCCCATGGCTTTTCAGTTTTAGTTGAACGCAGGGGAAAGAGGGTTTTGGTAGATACCGGAAGCGATGGGAAGGTTTTGCTCCATAATATGAAAGCCCTTAACATTTCACCCGAGGAAGTTGATGTGGTGTTCCTCACCCATGGCCATTACGACCATACTGGTGGACTGGAAGAGTTTTTAAAGGCGAGAAAAAGCTCCATAGACATCTATGCTCATCCTCACGTACTCTTGAGAAGGATCGCATTGAAACCCAAGCGTAGGGAGATTGGAATCCCCTTTTCGCAAGAACATTTAGAAAAACTTGGCGCGAACTTTATACTAAAAGAAAAGCCCGTTAGGATATTTGATGAAATTTATACAAGCGGCGAGATAGAAAGAAGGACTTGGGATAGGGCAGTTGGCCATATTATGAGCGGAGAAAAACTGGTAAAAGACCCGCTAAGGGACGACATGGCATTGTTCATTGAGCTTGGGGGTAAAATAGTCGTTATAAGTGGTTGCGGCCATAGCGGTATTCTAAACATAGCGGGACACTCAAGGAAGCTGATGAATAAGCTGATTTTTGCCTTGGTAGGTGGATTTCATCTAAGCGGAGCCAAAAGAAGTATTTTGGAGGATGTAGTTGAGGGCATTAGAACTTTTGGAGTTGAGAAGCTCTATCCCGGTCACTGCACTGGGTTTGATGGAATTTGTGCATTTATGAGTGTCTTTGGAGATAAAGTGGAGCCTCTATATGCTGGGAAAGAGGTCAAATTCGTCCAGTAATCTTTTTATCCTTTTTCCCTGTATCTGATCATGGCGATTCTCATATTGGGTATAGACCTAAAGGCGGGCTTTTACTACAGCATCGAGCAAGGGCATAGGCTTTGATGTGGCGAGGGTTCTTGCCAGGGCTGGAGCGGACGTAATACTCCTATCCAGAGACGAAGAGAACCTCAGGAAAGCCAAGGAAAGAATAAGAGAAGAAAGCAGCGTTGATGTGAGCTACATAGTTGCGGATCTTACGAAGAGAGAAGACCTTGAGAAAACGATTAAGGAACTACAAAACATAGGAGAACCGGATATATTTTTCTTCTCCACTGGTGGACCTAAGCCAGGCTACTTCATGGAAATGAGTATGGAGGACTGGGAAGGGGCCGTTAAGTTGCTCCTCTATCCAGCTGTATATCTAACCAGGGCACTCGTCCCGGCAATGGAGAAGAAAGGCTTTGGAAGGATAGTTTATTCCACGAGTGTGGCCATAAGGGAACCCATACCAAACATAGCCCTCAGCAACGTCGTGAGGATTTCAATGGCTGGTCTTGTGAGGACTTTGGCCAAGGAGCTTGGATCGAAGGGCATAACTGTTAACGGCATCATGCCAGGCATTATAAGAACAGATAGAATGATCCAGCTTGCAAAGGATAGAGCGAAGAGAGAAGGAAAGAGCGTCGAAGAAGCCCTCTAGGAGTACGCAAAGCCAATACCCCTCGGTTGTCTAGGGGAACCGGAGGAGATAGGCTACTTGGTCGCTTTCCTTGCCAGCGACCTTGGAAGCTATATAAACGGTGCAATGATACCCGTTGATGGTGGAAGATTAAACTCTGTGTTCTGATGTTTTTCTTTTTTATACCGGAATTAAGAACTGACCTCCTCCCCGCCCTGAAGGGTGAGGTTTTCAGAAGAAAATATATAAGAGGCAAAGGTAAATAATTCACAACTTAAAAATTATCTGCTTCGGGTGAAGATTATGGGGTTAATTGAGGACAAGGCTCTAGTTGAGGGTGCTTTATTTGTATCTGGTAGGCCACTCAGTGTGAAAGAGATTTCGAAGGCTTTAGGAATAAAATCTCTTGATTATATCGAGAAGCTCATTGAGCTTATAGCAGCGGAATATGCAGAAAGGAACAGTGCTATAGAAATTGTGAGAGTTTTGGGGGACAAATATGTAATGCAGGTTAAGCAAGAGTATTCTCAAAGGGTAATTCAGTTAATGCCAAGGCCAGATCTGAGAACAGGGGAATTAAAGACTTTAGCTCTAATAGCTTACTTACAACCGATAGAACAAAGTAAACTTGTAAAGCTTAGAGGGAGCCAGGTATATGAGCATGTAAAACGTCTGCTGGGAATGGGGTTGGTATATGCGGAGCCCTATGAAAGAACAAAAATCCTTGGGACAACCAAAAAGTTTGCTGAGCTCTATGGTTTCCCTGAAAATGATCCATTGATAATAAAAGAAGCTTTCAAGAAAGTTGTACACGCAGAGTATTCTGATTTGATATCTAAAATCGAAAAGGAAAAAGAAAACAAAAACACTGGGTAGTAATCTTTTATGTTGCTTCTTTTTCCTTTTCAGCAATATAGAGAAATTTTAGAGGTTTATTGTGGATTCAAAAACTTTAAATACCTGTTCTATTAATTACTATTTAGGTGAGTGTACATGGCGATTATAACTAAAGAAGAGATTGTAGAAAGAATAAGGCAAAAAACAGGCATGAGTAAGGGGGAGATAGAGCATAAAATCAGAGAGATAGCACAAGTTAATGAAATATCCGAGCATGCTGCCGCTCTTTTGTTAGCAGAGGAACTTGGAGTAAAAACAGATGAGGAAGGGGCTCCACTTATGCATATCTCTGAATTAGTTCCAGGAATGAGGGGTATTAATATAGTCGGAAGAGTTCTTCGAAAATATCCAGTAAGAGAATATAAAAAGAAAGATGGGTCTCAAGGCAGAGTTGCAGGTCTCTTAATCTATGATAATACAGGAAGGGCAAGGGTTGTTCTTTGGGATTCCGAGATTTCAAAATATTATAACGAGATCCAGGTTGGAAGGGTGATCAAGATAATAAATGCGGATGTGCGGGAAAGTCTTAGAGGCCTTCCAGAGCTTCATGTGAATTTCAGAAGTAGGTTAATAATAAACCCTGATGATCCAAGAGTGGAAGAGATCCCCCCAATTGAGGAGGTTAGGAGCTATAACTATACAAGGAAGAGTATTGGAGAACTTATGGATGGAGAGAAGTTTGTTGAGATTAGGGGCACAATAGCCAAGCTTTATAGGCTCATTGCTTATGATGCATGCCCGCAATGTAGAAGAAAAGTTGACTATGATTCGGCAACAGACACTTGGATTTGCATAGAACATGGGGAAGTAAAACCAATAACAGCCACTATTCTTGATTTTGGATTGGATGACTCAACCGGATATATTAGGGTTACTCTATTTGGAGACGACGTTGTGGAGATCCTCGGTGTCGAGCCAGAAGAAATAAGTGAGAAGCTTAAAGAACTTATAAAAATGGGTATGACAGCAAGGGAGGCAGGAAGAAAGCTAGCAGAAGATGAGTTCTACCATGTTCTTGGCAAAGAAATACTTGTTAGAGGAAATGTGGTTGAAGATAGGTTCTTGGGCTTAATACTGAAAGCTTCTTCTTGGGACGAGGTAGATTGTAAAAGAGAAATTGAAAGAGTTAGGAGAGAACTTTTAAGGGAGGTAGAGTGATATGGAAGAGGCACCTACTCAGATTAAAAGACGTAGACCTGCTGTAGAGAGGAAGATTTCTGAGATTGCCCCTGAGGATCTTAGAGTTTCGCTCATTGGCAAGGTAGTCAAAGTGGATAAAATAGATTACATCTTTTGGCTTGATGATGGAACAGGAGTTGTTGCAATAGAGTGCGAGGAGAATGTTTTGCCAAAGGTTGGACAGGTTGTAAGGGTAATTGGCAGAGTTATTAGAAATGATGAAATTCACATATATGGCGAAGTAGTCCAGGATTTTGACACTGTGAATCTAGAATATCTTGAAGAGATTCAAGAACTTGAGAAAAAACTCCTCCCAAAGATTGAAAATGCTCTTGCGTGGTGGTTAGAATGAAAAAGAGATTGCCTTCCACTAGAGTCTATATAAAAGACATACTCGAAGGATTTTACGTGAGAAGTGAGGGGGACTTTGAGCCCAATTATCTGATCACGAAAGACGCTAGGAGAGTCTACAGAGCAAAGATTGTAGGCACTGTAGTTAGAGAACCAACTATTGCAGAAGATGAAACTTATGGTAAATTTCAGATTGATGACGGGACTGGAGTAATATGGGTTCTTGGGTTTAGAGACGATACCAAGTTTATTCGACTGGTGAAAAGAGGAGACATTGTTCAGTTGATCGGTAAAGTCGGGGAGTGGAGAGATGATAAACAAGTACTTGTTGAAGGGGTCACAAAAGTAGACCCCGAGATGTGGATACTTCATCGATATGAGACTTTAAGAGATAAGCTAAACCACATTAAAAACGCAAAATTGGCATTTGAAATTTACAACACGTATGGTATTACGGCAAAAGCAAAGGTAATAGCTAAGAACAAGGGGATACCCGAGGATTTACTTACAGCTATTGATGAGCTTTATGCAGTAATAATGGAGCAGAAAGCTGAAGAATCAGTGTTAGAAGAAGAATTCTTTGAAGAAGAGACTAAGGAGGTTAAAGAAGGGATTGAAGAAGCTAAAAAAGCAGTTTTAGAAATTCTTAGATCAAAAGGAACAGCTGTATCGTTGAAATTCATTCAGAGAAAATTACAAGAGAAATACGATCCTGAAACCATTGAAGAGGCCGTTAGAGCGCTTCTAACAGAAGGAGAGATTTTTGAACCTGAAATTGGTTATTATCAGACTCTCGAGTGACTTTTCTTTTAAAATTTTGAGAGGGTCAATACTGCCCTCTCATGGTTCTTATGACTGGATCATAGATCAGAGTTGATGTGATTCCATTCACTAACCGATAAAACTCACTTTTGCCCTTTTCTAGATCCATGTTTTCAATTCCGAGGAGTTCACATTTCCTTCCCAATATCCATCTACCTAAGACGATCTTTTCTTTTTCATCTTGTGTGATATCTATCCTAATTAGGCCATATGGGATATCAGCAGTCCACCAGTTTGCTTTGAAAGTAACTGTCCAACCTAGTTCTTCAAGGGTGCTTGCTAACTTGTCCATAGTTTCACCAGGCCCATAAGGAGTTTTAAATGTGATCACGATCCAAAGTTTGGGATTATCTAATTCCTCCTTAATCTTGTCTTTAAACTCCATATTCTCACACTCCTTTCGTTATAGATCCCAATAAAAAACTAAATACTGCCAAGTATATAGCAATCTTCAACTTCTTTTGAACCCTTCCAGCAGTTTTAGGAGAAGGGTTTTTTAAAACTTCGCAAGCGGCCCATAAAATTATTCCATCAACGATTATTATAGGGAAATATCCAAGGCCAATTCCGGCTTTAACAGGAAGTACGGATGCAATTATAGTGGCAATGCTGAATGTAATCCCAATTTTAGAGGAGTTTTCAATACCCCATACAATGGGGAGAGTTTTTGCTCCTTGGACTTTATCTCCCTCAATATCTTCGATATCCTTAAAGATTTCTCTGGCAACATTTACCAAAAATGCACATAGAGCAAGATATCCTGCAAGTCCGATTTTGCCAACAGCAATTGCTCCATATATTGGAGTAACCCCAGTTAAGGTTGCCACAATTAGATTCCCAATAAATGGTTGAGGTTTGAGTTTTCGTGCATAGAGATACATTAACAAATAAGCACCTAAGGCAAAGATAAATGCTTCAAAATTTATTAGGTAAGCAATAAGAATGGCCACCCCCCCAAGAGAAATGCCGTATACAAGAGCAATATTCTTGGAAAGGGCTCCTCGAGGTAGAGGCCTATTTGGCCGGTTGATTTTATCTATTTCATAGTCAAAATAGTCGTTAATGATATTTCCCCAACTACATTCCAAGAACACTACTAAAAAGATCAATAGACTGGTTTTTATTGGGGGCAAATTACCTAAAGCAACTGTAGCACCGAGAATACCCACTAAACCAGCAATGAGGCAATTTATAGGTCTTAAAATCTCAATAAAGCCTTTGAGTTCCATTCGGAGCACCCAATACCTAGGAACATTGGAAAGTTAAAAAGGTTTTCCTAAAGGGTTTCTCGAGAAAGCAGGCCAAGTTCTTCACCATCTTCTCTAACTCTAATTCTACCAAATCTTAGTTCTACGACATCTTCAAGATCTTCCTTTTTTAGTGGGGTGATTACTTGGGCCGTAAACTCTCTGAAATTTAAAAGTTTAAGGATTCCTAACCCCAGACAAAATCCCTTTTTATCGATAAATCCAACAACAAGATTGCTTAAATTCTCAAAGTTGCAAGTCAACAATGTGTTCTTGTTAAAACTTCGTGGAAAGTTTCCTATATCAGCTTTTACCACAAAATACTTGTTGGAGACTTTTCTCCCATGAAAGATAATCCATTTAAAGAGGTTTTCTAACATTTCTCTCTCTTTTTTTGTAATTTCTTCACCCTGGAATATCCACGTGCCACTAATGACCATATTCTGCAAGCTGATTGTGTATTCCTGAGCTTGTTCGAAGTATTTTCTCCATTTCTCTCTTCTTATTCGTCTTCTTTCTTCTCTCGTATGAAGCTTGGCGTTTTCACTGATCTTTAGTCGGAATACTTTTGCTTTCTTTTCAAATGGTCGAATTATATTTTCAAGTTCGTCGTTTTTCTGAAGTGCGATGATGATTTCCGGTTGAATAACTTCGATTTTCATTCGTTTTAGCTCAACACCCGGGCCATGAATTAGGCCTGTAGTGTCGATAATCACAACATCTGCTGTATCAAGGGCCTCATTTACCAGAAGTTTCACTCCCGTAATCATCTCTCCAAAAAATTGGTTTGGAGTAATAGTCCCAACAAAATAGTGTTTTTCTGCTTTTATTTCTTCTAGTGAATTAAAAACTTTCTCAGGGAATCCAAGGCTTATGAGGCCTGGAGGAAGTATTCCTTTTTGTCCTACATCACTGTCAATTACTCCTACTTTAAAGCCATTTTTTAATAGTTCATTTGTTAAAAAAAGTGCTAAAGTGGTCTTTCCGCTGTCCACTCCACCTAGTATCATTACTTTAACTGGCCTCCTGAGTTCTTCAATGACTTTGATAACTTCCCTTCTATCTTCTGGAATTTTGTTGGTATATCTTGCTTTGTTCATAGTTAAGATTAAAAAGGGATCAATTAAAAATCTAACCCTAGACAGTATTTGGAAATAGAGTCAAGTATTGGTTTACAAAGACCAAAAGATTTATTAATGTTTTAAACATACAGGTTTATGATAGCAAGACAAGTACTAAGAGGTGGTAGGAAATGAATGATGAATCTAAGCTTACATCAAGACAAATGGATTTGCTTAGAAAACTGTATCAAGAAGGAAAAACAATAGAAGTGCATACAGTTGAGAAAACTCAAGATGAAATTGCGGATGAGCTAGGCATAACTAGGCAAGCTTTGAGCAATCACCTTAAAACTCTCAAAGAGCTTGGATACATAAGAACTGGAAGAGGATTTATTGATCTTACAGATAAGGCATTAGAATTTTTGGGAGAAAAGAGGGGAGATGTCTTTATTTTTGTCAGGATTGAGCCAACCAAGAGAAAGCAGGTTTATGAATCAATTAGAAAGCTTAAGATTAAGCGCATTCACAGAGTCACTGGAGATATTGATCTTATTGTTGAGGCTGACAAGACAAGGCTTGATGAGATACTTGAAGAAGTGGCTTCTCTTGATGGAGTCAGGGAAACTATCACTCATGTCGTTCTTGAGACTTTTTGATATTTTTTTCTATTAATTTTCTCAGTTCTTGTATATTTGTGCCAAACTTTGCGGAAATTGGGACAAATATATCTTTGTAATCTTCCCAAGTACCCAAGAGTCCAAATTTTTCTATG
>QMUE01000038.1 GCA_003663535.1 Thermococci archaeon | reverse complement strand
GAAGCATTTACTCCATTTGGAAACAAAGAGGAACTAATAAAAGCAATCGAAGACAATAATAGAGAAAGACTGACAGCCACTCAAGTGTATGCATACGCTGCAGCCCTCTATGCAAAGGAGGTTGGAGGTGCAGCCTTCGTAAATGCAATCCCAACATTAATAGCAAATGACCCCGCTTTTGTAGAACTCGCTAAAGAAAATAATCTGGTCATATTTGGGGACGATGGAGCAACTGGAGCAACCCCATTAACAGCAGATATTTTATCGCACTTAGCTCAGAGAAATAGATATGTCAAAGATATCGCCCAATTCAATATTGGAGGGAACGCAGATTTCTTAGCTCTCACAGACAAAGAGAGAAACAAGAGTAAGGAGTTCACTAAATCAAGTATTGTTAAGGAGCTTCTTGGATATGATGCTCCTCACTACATTAAGCCCACCGGCTTTTTGGAACCACTAGGGGATAAGAAGTTCATAGCAATGCATATAGAGTATGTGAGTTTCAACGGAGCCATTGACGAACTTATAATAAACGGAAGAATCAATGACAGCCCCGCCCTAGCAGGCCTCTTAGTGGATCTAGTTAGATTAGGAAAAATTGCTGTTGACAAAAAGGAATTCGGCACTATTTACGAAGTAAACGCATTCTACATGAAAAATCCAGGTCCGATTGAAAAGCCCAATATACCAAGAATTATTGCCTATGAAAAAATGAGAATGTGGGCAGGATTAAAGCCAAAATGGTTTTAATCTTCCTTAATTTTCTCTTTTAAAAATTTCTCTGCTATTTCAAGAACCTCCTCAGGACTTCTCTTAAATCCCCCACCTCTTGCTAAGATCTCACTTCCGCCTCCGCCACCACCAACTTCATTTAACACCTCTCTCAGGAGTTCATTCATTGAAATTCTCTCAATATTCTTATTTTTAGCAAAGAGTAAGTAATTACTGCCCACAATGAGTACCACCGTCTTCGGATTCTTTTCAATAAAGTAAACAATGAATGCTTGAGCATCTTTCATCTCCCAAGTATCTAAGAATGATATAATTTTAACCCCATTTATTTCTTCGGCTTCTTGTAACAAAGCCTTGCTTTTCCATTCCCATAATTCTTTCCTTAGCTGATCCTTCTCACCTTCAAGTTCCTCTAATAGTTGTTTGAATTTCCGTATTCTCTCAAGCAGAGGTCGGTTTTTATTTGACATCTCATTTAAACTCCTCCAGTAATCCTCCAAAAGTTTATCTAAGTATATTAATGCCCTATACCCACATGCAAACTCTATACGCCAAATATTCTTAGTTTTTCTATAAAAGTTGAGAACCTTTATGAAACCTATCTCTCCAGTGTTTTTTACGTGAGTTCCACCACATGGAATTAAATCAATATTTGAGATTTTTACTAGTCGTATTTTTCCTTGTACGTTTTTTGACAGGTCTTTTCTAAGGGCATTATGAACCTCATCCGGTAATTCTTCATATTCCTCAACTTCAACTGGCAAGTTATCCCAAACAACTTCATTTGCCTCAAACTCTGCTGCAAGTATGTGTTCCCATGTCAACTCTTCATCAAAGTTTATTTCTATCTTATTATACTCAGGGAATATCTGGAATCCGGTTGTGTCGCTATCATACATTTTCTTTAGAATTGCAGAAAGAATGTGCTGGCCTGTATGCTGCCTCATATTCTCATATCTCCACTCCCAATCAAGCTCAAGTTCAACTTCTTCCCCTACTTCTGGTATCCTTCCCTTGACTTTGCCTTCATGCCAAATATCTTCTTTTCCTTCTACTTTTTCAACTTCAATTCTAAATCCATCCCCTTTTATGGCACCAATATCACCAGGCTGACCCCCGCCCTCGGGATAGAAAATAGTCTTATCGAGCTTTAATCTCACTTTACTATCTTTAACTTCAACTTTCTCAACTTTTGCACTTACTTCCCTTAAATATGGATCACTATAAAATAACTTAACTGTCATTAGTTTTCACCAAAAATAAAATGCCAATGAAAAGATAAAAAGATAACTAACCTTGGGCCTTGGCCTCGAGAAGAGCTTTAACTCTCTTTAACCTGAAGAAGTTTTCCCTTTCCATCTCATCCAAGTGCTGGCTAATATATTTTACAGTTTCTGCCATCCGAGGTATAATAATATATTCCAAGGCGTTTACTCTTCTTTTGGTTTTTTCTATCTCTTTTGCAAGCCTTTTTAGAGTTTCTTCGATTTCTGCCAAACGTGTAACTAATTCCAGAACTTCTTCGAATTTTTCTGCCGTAACATCCACTTTAGGAGAGGATGAAACAAACGCGTACCCTCTTTCATAGGGGTCTCTTCTAAATCCTTCTGCCTCGATAAGTGGGACTGGCACTCCCATAATATTCCTTCTCTTTATTTTTATCTCTTTATTGGGCTTAACACTTAGGGCAATCTCACTCAATCTTACAACACCCACATCTATCTCAGCCAACCTAAGTTGCTCAAATGCTTCTGCTATTTTTTGATTGACCTCTCTCCTTAATGCCAGTGCCTCATCATAAATCGTAAAGAACTCCATTATAAGGGCGTCTTGCTTTTCTTTTAATATTTTGTGACCTTTTTCTGCTAATTTTATCCTCCTCTTTAATCTAAGTAATTCCATTCTGGTTGGCTTCACTTTTAGTATTCTTGTCATTCAACTCACCTCAATGAAAATAAAGGGAATTAAGAGGGGTGCCTGTAGTTTGGATGATACTTCTCTATGTACTTTCTCTCAACTCTCTTAAGCTCTGACTCTGGTAGTACTGAAAGGAGGTCCCATCCAAGATCAAGGGTTTCAAATATCCCTCTATCCTCATCATATCCTTGTGCAACAAACTCCCTTTCAAACTTGTCTGCAAATTGGAGATACTTTCTATCTGTTTCTGAGAGGGCCTCTTCACCAACAACTGCTACAAGGTCTCTTAGGCTCCTACCTTCAGCGTAAGCTGCATAAAGCTGCTGACTGACCTGTGAGTGCTCTTCTCTTGTTCTTCCCTTACCTATACCATCTTTCATCAATCTGCTAAGGCTTGGAAGAACATCGATTGGTGGATAAATACCTTTTCTATGTAGATCTCTGCTCAGAACTATCTGCCCTTCAGTAATGTAACCTGTAAGGTCTGGAATTGGGTGGGTAATATCATCATCCGGCATTGTTAATATTGGCATCTGAGTGATACTTCCTTTTCTTCCCCTAACTCTACCAGCTCTTTCATAAATTGTTGCCAAGTCAGTGTACATGTAACCTGGATATCCTCTCCTTCCCGGAACTTCTTCTCTTGCTGCTGAGATTTCACGCAGAGCTTCTGCATAATTGGTCATATCCGTTAAAATAACTAAGACCTGCATGTCATAATCGAAAGCTAGATACTCTGCTACTGTGAGGGCCATTCTTGGAGTGATAATACGCTCAATGGCCGGATCATCTGCAAGATTTAAGAACAATACAGCCCTTTCAATAGCCCCTGTTTCTTCAAAACTCTTTTTAAAGAAGTTTGCCTCTTCATAGGTAATACCCATAGCTGCAAATACTACGGCAAACTGCTCTTCTTCTCCCAAAACTTTCGCTTGTCTTGCAATTTGTGCAGCCAGCATATTATGAGGTAAACCACTACCACTGAAAATCGGGAGCTTTTGACCTCTAACAAGGGTGTTCATCCCATCTATTGCCGAAATACCAGTTTGAATGAAATCTCTTGGGTATGCTCTTGCCACAGGGTTAAGAGGAGCCCCATGGACGTCTCTTCTATCCTCTGGAATTATCTCCGGACCACCATCTATTGGTTCTCCAATACCATTGAACACTCTTCCAAGCATGTCCATTGATACTGGAACTTTCAGTGTCTCCCCTGTGAACCTAACCCTTGTGCTTTTTACATCTAGGTCTCTGGTTCCTTCGAAAACCTGGACGATAGCTAGATCCTCCCTTGCTTCTAAGACCTGTCCCTTCCTTTTCTCCCCCCCTTCGACTTCTATCTCTACAACCTCACCATATGCTACTCCTCTAACACCTTGAACAATCATCAAAGGACCGTAAATCTTGCTTATTGTGGAATATTCCATAGCAGGCATTTTATCACTCTCCATACTTCTTAAAGAGTTCTTCAAATTGCTCTTTGGTCCTTTCCATCAGGGCAGCTATCTCTTCGATGTTTGGATTATACTTCATTCTTCCTATCTCTTCCCTAACGGGGAGTTTTGCAATTTCTTCGACTGGAATTCCTGCATCTATAGCCCTCATAGTATATCTGTAGAAATTGAGAATAACCCTCATCATTGTTATTTGCTTCTTTGGTAGGCAGTACGTGTCAACTTCGTGGAAGGCATCTTGCTGGAGATAGTCTTCTCTAAGCATTCTGGCCACAAGTAATATGGCCTTCTCTCTCTCGGGCAGTGCATCTGGTCCAACTATCCTAACTATTTCCTCAAGCTCTGATTCCTTCTGCAGGAGTGCCATTGCCTCATCTCTCATTGCTTTCCATTCTGGGTCAACGTTGTTGTGCCACCAGTCTTTGATCGAATCTACATAAAGCGAGTAACTTGTAAGCCAGTTGATAGCTGGGAAGTGCCTTCTTCTTGCGAGGTCAGCATCTAAGGCCCAGAAGACCTTAACTACTCTCAAAGTGTTCTGAACAACTGGATCACTTAAGTCACCACCAGGAGGTGAAACAGCCCCAATGACACTAACACTTCCAATTCTATCATCACTTCCTAACGTTCTCACTCTACCAGCTCTTTCATAGAACTCAGCCACTTTTGAGGCCAAATATGCTGGGTAACCCTCTTCACCAGGCATCTCCTCAAGTCTTCCAGAAATTTCTCTCAAAGCCTCTGCCCATCTTGAGGTTGAATCTGCCATTAAAGCTACGTTGTAACCCATATCTCTAAAGTACTCAGCTATTGTAATCCCCGTATAAATAGAGGCTTCTCTCGCTGCAACAGGCATGTTTGAAGTGTTCGCTATAAGCACAGTCCTTTCCATTAATGGTTTTCCTGTTCTTGGGTCTTTAAGTTTGGGGAACTCTTCAAGAACGTCCGTCATCTCATTTCCTCTTTCGCCACAACCAATATAAACAACAACTTCAGCGTCACTCCATTTTGCCAACTGGTGCTGGGTGACGGTGTTGTGGAGGAAAGTTGGCATGTTACCCCCAATAAAATTGTGGGTTTCAGTCGTTATGTCATACACTTCCTGTGGCTCTGCAATATGTTTAACCTCAACTATTTCGTCGAAAAGAATGTGACTCAGGTGGTTTTCGACTACCTCCTCAAGACCAGCAAACTTAGCGAACTTCTTAAAGGTTTCATAACTCATGCTTTCTCCTCTTAGGTAGTTGTGGATCTCGATTCCAAGTCTCTTTAGCTCAGCGTAAGGTCTTCCTATCACCTCATATATACTCTCAACATCAACTGGAATAGTGTCAATGCTTGTATAACCTTTTGTGTTTCTTTTAATTCCCAGCTTCTCAATGTTTGTCTTCCCACTTATAAGAACTCTATAGTACTCTCTACCCTTTACCTGCTTCTTCCTGAGTATTACATAGATACCAAGCTTTGCAAGCAGGTAGCTCAGTCCATATGCTCCCTCTTCAGAGGCCGTAACTATCTCAATCTCACCCTTTTCTTTATGGTAGTGACCGTCACAGGCAACGTAAGCAGTTATGAACGCCTTAACAACACTTGAAGGTGAAAGCAACAATTCCTTGGGAACCCTCCAGTTTCTAGCTTTTCTACCTGTTGGAACTCCAAGCTTTCTGAAGAACTCGACCAAGGGCTTGCTGTGAATTAAAAGAGCCTTAACAGTTTTTTCTTGGACTATCTTTCCGGAAATTCCAAAGAGCTCCTTAGAGAGAGAATTTGCCCTCTCAAGCAATGTCTCATTGTTGTTGTAAATTGCAACTGTTCTTGGCTTCAACGTGCCATCTGCCATCAAATAGCCCAAAAACTCAGCAAGCTTCTCATCAAGCACTTCTGGAACTTTAATCTTCCTGCTTCTCCTGAGATCTAGACTTATAGTGAGCTTAACGTACTCCCCTCCATCAATTTTCTTTGCAACAGCTATTCTATCCCCTGGCTTTAGGTGCATAGCCATTACTTCCCCAAGCATGAGCCCATCCTTGGTTACCTTACCTGTAAACAGCTTGTGAATCGGAGTAACTTTTATTCTTCTCCCTGTTCTTGTCTTTATCTCAATCATCCTACTGGAATAGCCCTTGTAGACGTGGGTGGCTTTAATCTTCACTATCTTGCCATCCTTGTAACCATATACAGTTATTGGCTTCTCGAGCTCAGTCCACTCCTCATTTTCCCCAACCGTTTTCCTACCCTTTCCATCAAACTCCTCATAGAGCTCCTTTATCTTGATTAAACCAAACTCCTCTGTGAATATCAAAGTATCTCCGTCTACACACTTTCCACTTCCGAAGGGCCCTGGAATAGCTGCAGTTCCTCCTTTAGCCTGCGAGAAGAAAGTATCAATTGTCCTCTGCCCTGTAACAAGGGGGACTTCTGGAGGTAACTTTTGTTTATAAGGCCTCTTCATACGAACTGGCCATCTTTGATACATTTTAATCTCTTTAACCTCACCACTTGGAGCTTTAACCTTTGCAATAACTTCCTCTATTGTGTAATCGCCTTCTCCGACAATTTCAATTATCTCACCCTCAATCCCAGGGGGAATCATTATCTTATGCTCTATAATACTTGTTTCGGGAACAACGCCAATGATGTCCCCACCAACCACTTTCTCCCCTACTTTAACTTTTGGTGTGAAGTGCCACTTTTTATCCCTAGAAAGAGCAGGGGCTGTGAGACCTCTTCCTATAAAGTCCCCACTTTGACGCCTTAATATCTCAAGAGGCCTTTGAATTCCGTCATATATTGAAGTAAGCAGCCCCGGCCCAAGTTCAACACTCAAAGATGCTCCTGTACCTATAACTGGTTCTCCGGGTTTAATACCTGCAGTTTCTTCGTAAACCTGAATAACTGCTTTGTCCCCTTCTAATCTAATGATTTCTCCGATAAGCCCTAGTTCACCTACCCTGACCACCTCATACATCCTAGAACCTCTCATCTCATCTGCAACCACCAATGGCCCAGTAACCCTAACTATCTTTCCCATATTTTTCACCTCTTTATCTCAACACCTATGGCCCTTCTAACAATTTCTCTTAGTTGTTCTTCACCATACAATGATCCGTACTTATCAGGAATTTGAAGAATTATTGGAAATGTGACATCTGGAATTTCCACCCTTTGTGCCAACCGTTCTGTTATTAAAATCACACCAACATCCTCCCTTTCTATCAATTCCATTATTTTATTTCTCACTCTCTCCATCTCATGTGTCGTATCCTCAAAAGAATAAGCTTCATGAACCCCTGCTAACCTAAAGCCAAGTGTCGTGTCTTTGTCGCCCAACACCACTATTTTCATAGTTGCTCACCTATAATCTTCTTTATTACCTCTGGTTTCAGCCCATCTTCTATTAACTTGGCAATTGCTTTAAGCCTTCTAATTTCCCATTCCTTTTGCAGTATATAGCTTATCGGAGTAGCTATGCTAAGTGGATAGAATTTTGTAAGTTCAGACATTCTTTGCTGAATATACTTTTCGAATGCCCTTTCAAAAGCTGAAATATCCACCACAACTTTTTCTCTAACCTCTCTTAGTATCGAAGAGTACTCTGTAGAATCAAGCTCAGCTAGTGCCATTTCAATATCTTCTACATTTAGAAGAGTTTCAATGAGTTTTCTGTTCATTTTTCCGCCAGGAATAAGAGAGCCCCTGATCTTATCTGCACTCAAATGATGTGCCTTAGCTCTCAAGATTGTTACTAGATTTATTTTATCAATCTTTAAGTTCACGAATTCTTCGAGGATCTCCCTTTCTTCAGCTTTCCGAGAGCGAGCATATTCAAGTAGTTTGGAATAGTGTTTTTTATACAACTCGGTTTCAAATTCTTCTAGAGTTATCTCCTTAAGAAGGAGTCTCTGATATGGATCCTCATATTCTGTGCCTTCAAGTATAACAAGAATTTCTTCCAAAGTCTTGGCCTCAGCCATAGCTTTTACTTTCCCTACAAGAGTGCCCAATTCGTGTATATAGCCTCTCGCCAGCTCTCCTCTAAATTTCGCCTTAACTACCGAAGAGATGTTCCTAATATCCCATTCTTCAAGAAGAAGCTGGAAAAATATTCTTGTTCTCTTTGGCAAAATCTTCAACATTAACTGGTATGTACCAGCCAAGGATGCTTCCAATGCTCTGTCAATGGTCTCCGCTCTTAAGGAGGGTAAGTTCCCCAAATATGGTTTGTAATCACTATCCTCTAAGTTCATCACAAAGTTGTTGAGGGTTTTTGATTCCACCAATTCTCCAAGTTTCTGTTCATTGAATAATCTTGCTTCCATAGCTTTAATCCTAGCATTAGGGTATGAATATGGAGTGTACTTCCACAGTATTTGGCCCGTTTTATATGCCATCCAAGTAAAAATCACGGCCAATGTTGCATTCATCAGTGTCGTTATAGTACTCACTTCCACGCCTCTCACCCAAACAGAATTTTTGCTATTTTAGCTCTTAAGTCAGATTGAAGTCTCTCCATTCTAGCTTCGAAGGTATTGTCTATTCTTATTGTTTTTTCCAGATTTTGCACTATTACGCCACCTATTGTCTCTATAGGTTCTCCCAGTGATATTTCTATATCCTTACCAAGTTTTTCATTTACACTTTTCTTTATCTCCTTCAAATGGGCCTTTAACAGAGATAATG
>QMUE01000037.1 GCA_003663535.1 Thermococci archaeon | reverse complement strand
GAACCCCTACGGGAGTGGATCTTGAGTCCACCGCCTTTGACCAGGCTCGGCAACCCCCGCGCGTTTTATGGGGTTCATTTTTTATACATTGCATTGGTTTTAAAAAGATTATGGTCCTTATAATTATGTGTTTTATGTAAAAACTTCCAACTTTTAACTTATTCTTCCTTTAAGATGGTGATTTCAATAGAGACAAGAAGACAGGACATTTTCCTTTTTCATACACCATACAAAAATTGTTAAATAAAAGGAATACCTAACACCATAAGATGGACAATAAGGGAGGCTATCAATTTGTCTAAGGATACTTCAAAAATAAAACTTATAGCAGGATTATTTATACTATTGATTCTTCTCTCTTTTAGTGCATGGTACTTTACAACTAGAACAAAAGATGAGACAAAAGAGCTGCTGCCGGCTTTAACAACCTCAACCTCCTCTCCCACTACCACTACTACAACATCCCAAACCACTGTAGAAACCACAAGCACCACTACGACTACAACTGCTATAGAAACTACTACTTCTTTACCCGAGAGCACCTGGCCCAGTACTTGGAGATACATATTCAAAGAAGCCCTAAAATGTGGATTAAGTTCAAATGAACTAACAAAGATCTCCTATCTTGCAATAGAGTTAAAGGGCCAAACCGTACAGGAAAGTGCGTGGAACATTCTAGAATGGCTTCAAAATAACATCGAATATGATAATTACAAAGCCTCCCTCCCAGCTCCAATAATACAAATTTCTGAAAACGGAACTATTATTGGGATTACAGGAGGAGAAGGAACAGAAATCCAAACCCCATATGAGACTCTCAAAAAAGGGAAAGGAATATGTACAGATTACACAATCTTAACGCTAGCTCTACTGCTAGAAATGGACTATTCTCCAGTATATGCATTTGAAATTAACTTTGAAAATTCAAATACAAAACATACGACGGTAGCAATTAAAATCGATGGCGAATACTTTCTTTTGGATCAAAATTTGCCCCCCATGGACTTGGGCACATATTATAATAAGTGGGCTCTTTATAGAGAAGAAAAACTGCTTATTTCAAATGCCACAGTGTATGAAATACAGAAAAGTGGCGAAAACCTCACAATAAAGATAATTGGAATAATGCTTGCTGAGGACTTCAAGAATAGAAATTATGACTTCACATCAGCAAACCTAGCAGTAATGGCGAACGATCTGACGGAATTATTTCTCGAAAATTACCCAAACCTAAGCAGGGATTTCTACATCTCTGATATTGATAAAAAGGTTCATCTTTCAAATGGTTATGCAAATAGAAGTACTTGGAAGCTTGAACTGTCTGATTTCGTAGATTATTACACCCCCACATTTCACACAGAATTTGTGAAGTATTTTTACAGAAGATTCACAGAAAACCCAAAAGTTGTCAAAGATTTATCAAAATTCAACCGCTTATGGATCCGAGTAGAGAGGGATCAAAATACACTTAGAATCGTGCTAAACTTGGCAGAAAGAATAGAAAGTTAAGTTCTTTTATTTAGTTATTTAAAGAATTTATCTCTCTAACTTTTTGACACCTTCTTTTGTGCCAACCAGAACAATATCAGCAATATCTGCAAAGATCCCGTTTTCCACAACTCCAGGAATATTGTTGAGCTCAATTTCCATGTCTAGAGGATCTTCAATTTTTATGAATTTCGCATCGAGAATGAAATTCCCATTATCTGTAATCACCGGGCCATCTTTTTTAACTCCCATTCTAAGTTCAGCCGTTGCGTTAAAAACTTCTAACTCTTCTTTGATGGCCCTCCAAGCGGCGGGGATCACTTCAATTGGCACTGGCATCTTTTGGCCGAGATACTCCACTAATTTGCTCTCATCAACAAGGACTATGAAAGTCCCAGCCCTATACTCAATAATCTTCTCCATTGTTAATGCTGCTCCTCTTCCTTTAATCAGGTTAAGATGTGGATCAACTTCATCAGCTCCATCAACAGCAATGTCTATTGCATCAACCTCATCAAGGGTTACGACCGGAATACCACTTTCAAGGGCCAAAAGTCTAGATTGATGAGAAGTGGGGATCCCATAAACGTCCTCAAGTTCTTCAGTCATTAGCTTCTTTCCCAGCATCTGGATGAAGTAGGCTGTAGTTGATCCAGTACCTAAACCAATGATCATGTCATCATCTATATACCGCAAAGCCTCTTTTGCGACTAGTTTTTTTAGCTCTTCCATCCATCATCCCTTCGTTATGTTGTAGAGTAGCGATTGATTTGAGTAAAATTTCGGCTCTGGTTGGAGTATTAAGTTATAACTAAACAGTGTGAAGTACAACCAGAACAAAATGAAGCTCCATATGCCTTTTTTCAGGAGAACCCTATCATTTTTAAGTTCCTCAGGAAGGTCTTTAACAACGGCCATAACTATCTTTGGTGAGATTAAATAGACTAACAAGCCGGCAACGTAGCCCATTGGAGCCTGAGTAGATAAAACGCCACTAATCACTCCTGCTAATGCACCGATCCCATAAAATATGATCGACATTTTATTTTCAGCGTTCACCTTCTATCACCTAAAACTTACTTTAAAGATTCATTTAAAATACTTTCCATTATTCCTCAAAGTTTTCAAGTAATCTTTGTCCCCTTTCAGTGAGTCTGTAGTATGTTCTTCTACCACGTTTATAAGCTTCTTCTATCAACTCGAGGCTTTCAAGCTCTTTTATATGCTGATAAACTGCTTGATATTTCATAGGCTTTTCTAGGTTTTCCCAAAGTTCATAACCGTACATGGGCCTTTCTCTCAATAAGCGGAGAATACTTAATTTTGTTCCCCCTATTGAAAAGCGTTCTTTTTCCTCTACATAATAGCTTTTGAGGCCCGATCCTGTTACAACCAATGCAACTTTATCATCTTTCTCGAAATATCCGTCCTCACGTAACTTCAACAAAGCTGGAATAACAACTGCTGATGAATATTCAACAAAGACTCCCTCCTTTGCAAGCTCCTTTTCTCCGAAATCAAGCTCCTCTTCCCTGACAAGTACTGCAGTCCCTCCACTTTCTTTTACAGCATTCGTTGCAAGTTCCTTATTGACTGGATCCTTAACATAAAGACCTAAAGCCTTTGTAAAGTCTTTTTTTGAGGTTAAACCCAATATCTCCGATGCAATCGGGGAACAATTTTCACTTTGCACTGCCACCAATTTTGGAAGCTCTTCTATGGCCCCTACCTCTAAGAGTTCTTTAAAGCCTTTGTATATACTGTATAAGTTGCTCCCACTTCCAGTAGGAATAATTACATGACTTGGATTTATGTCTTCCCACAATTCGAAGGCAAGAGTTTTTTGCCCTTCAAGTCCAATTATGTTGTTTTCCGGAGTTATATCATATAGGCCATTTAGCCGAGAGAGTTCCGATGCGTATTCAATACACTCATCCACGCTATCTCCATATCTTATGATCTTTGCGCCAAATGCAATCATCTGGATAAGTTTTCCCCGATCCACTTTTTTAGGGACTACAACAAAGGCCTCTTTGTTTGCCCTTGCTGCATAAGCAGCTAGAGAAGCTGCTGCATTCCCATCACTCGCAACAATAAAACCATTGTTAGCATGAGATAAACCATAAGAAACCCCTACAGTTGCCAATCTATCTCTAAATGAACCAGTAGGGTTTCGAGTTTCATCCTTAATAAAAACTGCAAAACCAAGCTTTTCACCAATTTTTGCTCTGACTAATGGCGTCCCTCCTTCCTTGAGGGAGATTACTTTTTTGACTGGAGGTAAAAGTTCCTTGTATTTCCATACTCCCCTTTCTCGATTTTTCCATTTAGTAATATCTATAGAGGAATAATCATACCTGATCTCAAGAAGTGCACCACATATGCATCTAGGAGGAATAAAATGGTCATATTCTCTTCCACACTTGGCACATTTTATCATGGTACTCACCAAATAAAAATTAGAAGAGAAATTACTTAAGTCTAATGGCATCCAGATTGGTTGGAGCCCTTGTAGAAATGCCAAATCTTTTGTGAATACTTGAAGCCAAATCCAAACATTTCTGAGGTTCGCCGTGTACAGTGATTACTCTCTCTGGTCTTGGTCTTACTCTTGCAACATAAGTCATCAATTCTCTTCTATCAGCGTGACCTGAAAATCCATCTATTGTGTGAATCTCCATGTTTATTTGAATAGCTTCAGTTTTTCCTCCTTCTCCAATCATTGGGATCTCTCTAAGACCTCTCTGAACTTGTCTACCTAGTGTACCTTCGGCCTGATAGCTTACGAAAATGAGAGAATTTTTCGGGTCAGATGCTAAATGCTTGAAATACTCAACACTTGGTCCCCCCACAAGCATACCAGAAGAGGCTATAATTATAGCCGGTTCTTCGCTTTCTATAATGTCTTTTCTTTCGTTAGCATTTGCCACTGGTTTGAATATTTCATTTAGAAATGGATTATAACCCTCATGGAATATCTGGTTCCTTAGGTTTTTACTTAAGTACTCCGGGTATGCTGTGTGAATAGCCGTGGCCTCCCAAATCATTCCATCAAGGTAAATCGGGACGTCAAACCCCCCGACTCTGGCATAGTCCTCTAAAGCTATCATGATCTCTTGGGATCTTCCCACTGCCATGGCGGGTATTAAGACCTTCCCTTTTCTCTTTATTGTATGCATGATAATTTCAATGAGTTTCTTTTCTGCTTCTTCTCTGGGCATCTGGTAATCTCTACTACCACCATATGTAGACTCCATGATAAGGGTTTCAAGTCTGGGGAACTTTGCATTTGCAGGCTCAAATAAACGTGTGGGGATGAATTTAAAATCTCCAGTAACAGCTATATTGTGGAGTCCATTTCCAACGTGTAGATGGGCTATTGAAGATCCAAGGACGTGACCTGCGTTGTGTAAAGTAAGTCTGAGATCTGGAGAGATGTCTCTAACTTCTCCATAATCTAAAGTAATGGTGTGTTTGACAACCTCCTTAATGTCTTTCATTCTGTAGAGAGGCTCAACCCCATTACTCTGCTGAATTTCAATAAAGTCTTTTTGGAGAAGAATCATAAGATCCCTCGTGGGAGGGGTGGTATAAATAGGCCCATCAAATAGATTGTATCTAAACAAATATGGCAACAATCCAGAGTGATCCAAGTGGGCGTGAGTGATTATTATTGCATCCAAAAGTCCTTCTTTGAGAACATAGGTGAATTCTGGAGCTTCAAAGTGTGGCAGGCCCTTCTTAGGGTCATTAAGCTCAGCTACATTGACTCCAAAATCAACCAGTACAAAACTCTCATTTGTTTGAAGGAGTAAAGCACTTCTACCAACTTCCCTAAATCCTCCAAGAGCTGTTATTCTTATCCAGTCACTTTTAAGCTCCGGCTTTCTGTATATGTTTCTTCCAACTTGCCGCAGGAACTTTCTCCTATCTTTGCTTTCTGATTGAAGGATCCCTCTAATGGAGTATATGGTCTGGGATTGTAATGGAGGTGTCCTAATAACTTTAGGGGCCCAATAAACTTTTTGTGTAATTTCTCTGAGAGTCTCACCATTTTTTCCAATAACAAGCCCCGGTTTTTTGGCCTCAATTATAACCTCTCCAACAGAAGGATCAAAACTTATATTAGTGATCTCAGCCTCAGAGGGCACTATTTCTTTAATTAGCTCTTCAGCCTTCTCAGGATCCAAAAGAACCTCGGGATCTGGTCTGACACTAATCCTCTTCTTTAAAACTTTAGCAAGATTTTTTATAAGCTCTCCATCCTGCATTACAACTTCGGGATTCTTAACATAGATAACAAGTTCAGGGCCTTCAAATTCAACATCGGTTATCTTAGCTTCTCTAGGTACCATCTGATTTATGATCTCTCTAATTTCCTTTAGGATCTCTTCAACGTTTGTTTCTCTCTTTATCACGCTAATCACCTCTCAGAACTAAAACTTTTTGAGTATTTTCTCCACTTCTTCTTTAGAAAGCTCTCTGTAACCCTCTTTGTCTATAGTAACCACCATTATTCCATCTCCAGTAAAAACATCTCTTTTTATAGCAGTGTTTATGGCTTTTATTGCAAGCTTAACCCCGTTCTTCAGAGTAATTTTTTCACTATATTCATTATCTAAAATAGAGTATGCAAACTCCATACCCGAACCTGCAGAAACATACTTATCTTCGGTAATTCCTCCAGCCATGTCAATTGAATAAAGACTCGGCTTCTCATCATAACCTCCGATTAAGAACCAACCAAAATATGGAAGGTACTTCCTACCACCTAGAATGTTTGAAGTTAGAGTGGCCAATGCTTTTGTACTCATTTCCTTACCGACTTTTGCTCTGTATAACTTTGCTTCTGCTCTGAGTGCTCTAACAAGGCTCAATATGTCGCCCACCGTTCCTGCTCCTGCCAGTGCCAGGTGATCATCTACCTGGAATATTTTAGTAACTCCCTTTGAAATAACCATATTACCCAATGAAGCTCTCCTGTCTGCAGTTAAGACTACTCCATCCTTACAAACAATGCCCACTGTCGTTGTCCCTTTAATTTTGTCCAAAGCCCACACCCCTTAGGAATATTTTCTTAGCTTGAGAATAGAAACAACTGCTACACAACTGCTACAGTTGGGCTTTTATTACGGTAGTATTTAAAGTTTTCGCAAAAATGTTAGCTTTTCCACTCTAAAGTTTGAGATACAAAAAACTAAGAACAAGCAATTATACTCACAAATTCCTCGCTTTAGGACAGCAGAAAGATCAACTAAGCTTACCTTCATTACACTGTATGAAATGGTATGTCTCCAGATATAAGAAAAGCTTTTATTTCATGAAATGTTTCCCAATAATGTAATCTTAGGGGGTATGAAGAATGGGTGTCGAGAAGGTTCCAAAATACAACATTCCAACAAAAAAAGTTGAATATGTTTTTATTGAACTCGATAAAATGAAACCTCATGAGCAACTTGTCCAAAAAGAGCTTGAAGCATTTATTGAGAGTGTAACAGGATCCGGCGTTTTCTGGAAACCAATGCTCCTAGCCAAAGTTCCTGGAGAAGACATGTACCTAATAGTGGATGGTCACCACAGATGGGCTGGGTTAGAAAAACTTGGTGCTAAGAAGGCTCCTTCAGTAATTCTTGACTACTTTAGTGACGATGTCAAAGTCTATACTTGGTACCCAGCTTTCAAGGGTGATCTTAACAAGGTCATTGAAAGATTAAAAGCAGAGGGACTTGAAGTGCTTGAAGATAAAGAAGCTGAAGAGAAAGCCGAAAGAGGAGAAATTGCCTTTGCTTTAGTTGGTAAAGAGAAGATTTTTACGGTTCCTGGAGCCCTTAACGAACAGAAAAAGGTTAGTAAAGTCTTGGACGAGATGAGTGTCGAAGGAGAAATTGAACTCATTTATTACGGCCTTAAAGAAGATGCAAGAGAAGATATGGAGAAAGGGGAAATTGACTACGTCTTCATAAGAAAGGCTCCAAGCAAAGAAGAAGTTATGGAACTTGTAAAAAGAGGAGAAGTATACTCTCCAAAGACCACAAGACACGTACTGCCATTCATCCCAGATAAGATTGATGTAAAACTTGAAGATCTCTTTTAGTTTTATTCTATCTACCTTTTTTGTTTCACTCTCTTTCAAATCCTTTTGATTATGTACTTCAAGCAACTTTTATATATTTTAGTCTAGAAACATTGACTAGGTGAAATTTTGTGAAAGTGAAACCATTTCTCGTTGAGCGATTTATGGGAGAACACGAACATAATGTGGAAGTAAATATAGCTGAAACCTGTGTAAAGCCATTCGCCCTTGGGGAGTTCCTAGAATTTGTCGGGGAACAAGATTTTCTTGAAAAAATCAAAGACTTGCAACTCACGTACGGATATGTTGAAGGACTTCCAGAACTGAAAGAAGGTTTAAGCAGGTTTTACAAGAACATAAAGCCAGATGATATATTCACAACCCATGGAGCAATAGATGCAAACTTCCAGGTTTTTTACAGCCTAGTTGAACCCGGAGACACTGTTATCTCGATTTTCCCCACATATCAACAGCTTTACAGTGTCCCCGAATCTTTTGGAGCTAAGGTAAAGCTTTGGCGCCTCCATGAAGAGAATAGCTGGATGCCTGACCTTGATGAGCTCAATGAACTGGTAGATAAGAAAACAAAACTAATAGTAATAAACAGCCCTAATAATCCTACCGGCGCACTTTTAGATGAAAAAATGCTGAGAGAAATTGCTGAGATCGCTGAAGATGCAAACGCCTACGTTTTAAACGATGAGTCTTACAGAGGGCTTTACATAAATCCAGAAGATTGGGTCCCCTCGATAGTTGATATCTCAGATAGAGCAATAGCAACGAACTCTTTCTCAAAGCCCTTGTCTCTAACGGGTCTACGCCTCGGATGGATAGCAACTTCAAGCGAGGAGATTGCTAAGGAATTAATCCTTCATAGGGACTATACAACAATTAGTATTAGCTTACTCATAGAAAAGCTTGCTGCACTTGCAATTGACCACGCAGAGAAAATATACGAGCGCAACTTGGAGATACTTCGCAAAAACTTTAAACTCCTTGAAAAATGGATCAAAGAGGAGCCATTGGTGGATTGGGTTCCTCCAAAAGCAGGAACTGTTGCTTTTTTGAGGTATAACCTTGAAATCCCATCAGAAGAGCTTGCCATAAGGCTCATAAAAGAGAAGAGTGCCTTCCTTGTACCCGGATCTTGCTTTGGCATCGAAAATCATCTTAGAATAGGGTATGGGAATCCTACTGATGTTATGATAGAAGGACTAAAACGCTTTAAAGAATTTTTAGGTTCATGGAGGCGGAATTAAATGATTAAGATTGTCAAGGAAGTTCTAGATGCAGAAAGGAGAATTAGAGATTACATTCGAGAAACTCCTCTGGACTATTCTCCCTTT